>JALYGY010000258.1 GCA_030776865.1 Actinomycetota bacterium
CTCGGCCATAGAGGCCGGGCCCACGCTCTTGAAAAATCATGCTTGTCGAGAGCGGGTTGCGTACCCCGGGTGACCCTCCAGAGGCCCCGGTGCGAGAGTAATACCCAAGCTGGCCAAGACCATCACCGCTCCAGAGAGCCAGACCAGAGGGCGCCATCTCCTTGAGGGGAGCCTACCGTCCGGGAAGAGCAGGATCAGGTAGATCCCGAGCAGCCCTACTGGGGGAATCCATATCCATAGGGTCAGCGCGTCGATCGCCACCATAGTCGGTACCGAGCCGGGCGCTACCGCTTGCCAATAGGCGCCACCCGTCTCCATAAAAGCGATGAGCATCCAGAAAAAGCTGGCGGCAAGGCAGATCCAGCCTATGGGGTTCTTGGGGCGCCTCGAAGCGATCAAGACTCCAACGGTGGGAAAGGCAAGGAAGGGCACGAAGATCACTAGATCGCCGAGAGCGCTGCCGGCGGCGCCCTCCCGCGCGGAAGGGGCGAGGACATAGAGCGCGACGCTGGCTCCGAACATGCCCACACAGAGAGCGGCGAGCGACCAGGCCAACCAGGAGGCCGCGCGGGAGTTCGTCCCTCCGACCCCTCGACCCTGTTCCTTTGTTCCTTTCGTCAAGTCGCTACTTTACAGGATCATCGTCTCCCAAGCGTTACGAGAAGCAGTTTTCAAGTGACGTTTGAGATATCCTTGGCCAAGCACCGGGAATCCAGGGGTGGGGTAGTGCGCGTGTGATCGACCCCCCAGATCGTTACGGAATTTCTCGTCAAGCATAAACCGTTGCGATGCAGCGTCGAGGGCAGCATAATTAGGTTCTGTCGGATCTATCAGGGGGTGTGGCCGTGCCTCGGACGACGGTGTTGTTGCTCGGTGCGCCGCGCATCGAGCACGACGGCGAGCCGATCGAGGTCGATACGCGTAAGGCGATCGCTCTCCTCGCTTACCTGGCCGTCACCCGGAGGCGCCACGCCCGCGACGCGCTCGCGGGTCTGCTCTGGCCGGAGTACAACCAGCGGCGGGCGCGCGCCGCCCTGCGCCGGACCCTCTCGTCGCTGGGCATGGCCCGCGCGGAGGGCTGGCTGGAGGTCGACCGGGAGAACGTCGAACTGAACCGGGAGCGGGTATGGGTCGACGTGGACCACTTTCGCGAACTTCTAGCAGAATGCCGGACGCACGGCCATCCGGAGACCGAGGTCTGTCCCCATTGTCTTTCCTCGCTATCGGAGGCGGTGGCGCTGTACCGCGACGATTTTCTTGCGGGATTCGCCCTGCGCGACAGCGCCGCCTTCGATGACTGGCAGTTCTTCCAGGCCGAAGAGCTGCGCCGCGAGCTCGCCGGTGCGCTGGAGAGGCTCAGTCGCGGCCACGGCGGGCTCGAGGAGTGGGAGGAGGCCATCTCGCACGCCCGCCGCTGGCTGGCTCTCGACCCCCTGCACGAGCCGGCGCACCGCTGGCTGATGCAGCTGTACGCGTGGGCCGGCCAACGCGCCGGCGCCCTGCGCCAGTATCGGGAGTGCGTTCGGATCCTCGAGGAGGAGCTGGGCGTCACCCCGCTGGAGGAGACGACCAGGATCTACGAGGCCATCCAGGAGAACGACCTGCCGCCGCCCCCGCTCTTTTCCCGAGACCGCCCCGCTACCCCGCGGGCGGAGGAGGGGGAGGCTCCATCCGCCGGCAGGGTCCTGGTCTTCTCCCACGACGAACAGCTGGTCGGCCGGGAGCAGGAGTGGAGGTCCCTGCTCCGGGCCTACGAGGCCGCCGGTATGGGGGAGCACCTCGTGGTACTGGAAGGGGAGGCCGGCATCGGCAAGACCCGGCTGGCCGAGGAATTCGTCGCCTACGCGGCGAATAGGGGGTCCGTAACCGTTGCGGCGCGTTGCTATCCGGGGGAGACGGACCTTGCCTACGCTCCCTTTGTGGAGGGGCTATCCGCCGCGATCGGTCGTGAGGGCGTCGCCGCTCGTTTAAAGGAGATCCCCGTCTATCTCCTCGCCGAGGCCTCGCGCCTGTTGCCCGAGCTCACCGACCTCTTTCCCGGGTTACCGTCCCCTCCCCCACTCGCCACGCCGGGCGCGCAGAGCCGCTTCTTTGAGGGCATGGTCCAGGTGTTGCTGGCGGTCTGCGGCGGCTCGTCCCCTGGGGTGCTCTTTATCGACGACGTGCACTGGGCCGACGCCTCCTCCCTGGACCTCCTGGCCTACCTGGTGCGTCGCCGCAGGGCGGGTCGGCGACTGTGCGTCGTGCTGACCTGGCGCGACGAGCAGGTGCCGCCCGACCACCACCTGCGCGGGCTACTGACGGAGGCCCAACGCGCCCGCATGGCGACGGTACTGCGGCTCTCGCGTCTCGATCGGGCCGCCGTCGAGGAACTGGTCGGGGCGGTCGTGGGTGACGCGAAAGGCCTGGGGCGGCGCCTGTACGACGAGACCGAAGGATTGCCGCTCTTCCTCGGGGAGTACCTCGCGGCGATCACGACCGGCGCTCTGGACGCCGAGGATGAGACCTGGTCGCTGCCGGGTGGGGTGCGGGATCTCTTGCACGGGCGTTTGGAGGCGGTGGGTGAGACCGGCTGGCAGTTGCTCAACACCGCCGCCGTCATCGGGCGATCCTTCGACTTCGACACGGTGCGCGAGGCGAGCGGTCGCAGCGAAGAGGAGGCGGTAGTGGCCCTCGAAGAGCTGACCGATCAGGGGCTGGTCGGGGAGGTGAAGGGGGCTGGCGAGCGGTCCGTCGCCTACGACTTCGGCCACGAGAAGTTGCGCGACCTCGTCTACGAGGAGACCAGCCTGGCGAGGAGGCGGCTCCTGCACCGGCGCGTGGCCGAGGCGCTCTCCCGCCGCGCGCGCCGGCGCCGCGAGACGGGTGCCCTGGCCGCCCAGATCGCACGCCACTACCAGTTGGCCGGCCAGGACGCGGAGGCGGCGGATTACTTCAGGATAGCCGGGGAGCACGACCGCGCCCTGTACGCAAACGCCGAGGCGCTGGTTCACTTCCGCACGGCTCTCGCGCTGGGACACCCGGACGCCGCCGGGCTGCGGGAGGCCGCGGGGGATATGCAGACGCTCCTGGGCGAGTACGGCGGAGCGCTCGCGAGCTACGAAGCGGCGGCCGCGCTGGGCGACGGGGAGCACCTGGCCAACATCGAACGCAAGCTGGGCAACGTCTACCAACGGCTAGGGGAGTGGGAGCTGGCGGAGAGTCACTTCGAGGCCGCCCTGGAAGGTACTGGTTCGGCAGGCGAACTCGCCCGGCTCCACGCCGACCTCAGCCTGGTCGCCCACCGCAAGGGGCAGGGCGACCTGGCCCTGGAGCGGGGGCGCCGCGCGCTCGAGCTTGCCGAAGCAGCCGGTGACGAGCGGTCGCTGGCCCAGGCCCACAACGTGCTGGGCGTCCTGTCCAGCGGGGACCTCGACGGCGCACGCCATCACCTGGAACAAAGCCTGGCGCTGGCGGAGGCTCTCGGGGATTCCGCCGCCCGGATCGCCGCCCTGAACAACCTGGCGCTCGCTTACGTCGACGGCGGAGAGATCGACCAAGCCTTGAAGAGCGCCGAGGCCGCCCTGGCCCTGTGCGTCGCCCTAGGGGACCGTCACCGCGAGGCGGCGTTGCACAACAACCTCGCCGACCTGCTGCACGTCGCCGGCCAGCGAGAAGAGTCCATGACGCACCTCAAGCGGGCTGTGGAGATCTTCGCCGAGGTCGGCGAGGAAGGCGAGCTGCAGCCGGGGATCTGGAAGCTGGTGGAGTGGTGAGGGACTCGAGCGAGTGCCCCCCAACAACGTCTTCCCTACGAGTCTGGGTACCCCGGTGAAGGGGTTCTCTATAACGTCTCCCTGGCTAGACATCGATCATCTTCTTGCCGATGTTCGTCGTAACGCGGGCGACATCGGTGCGCTGATCACCTGCGTTGCGGCGGCCGCAGCCACAGCGAGATGTGCTCCGGCTGCATGGTATCTTCGACGACCCCAACTAGGTCGCTACACAGCGCGTCCAAGTCCACCTCGTCCCTCAACCGGGCGCTGAAGGCGGCCAGTGTCTTCTCGGCGTCGTACTTACTCCGGTAGAAACGACGGTCGATGAAGTCCTGTATGAGACCACGCAGCGGCTGAAACAGCGCTGCTATAGCCAGGGTGGAAGCAACCACCGCAAGCTGTGACTCCTGACCGGTAAAGGCGTGGAAGACGGACTGCAAGGAGACCACGCCACCGAAATAGACACCCGCCAACGTTGCCGTCAGTACAGCGTAGACGAGGGTGCGATTGATGACGATGTCTATGTCGTAGAGGCGGTATTTGAGGATGGCGACGCCAGCGGCGACCGGGAGTCCGACGAGGGCGATGAAACCTGTAGCCCAGAGAAGGTCGGCGATCAGACCCTCACCGGGAATCACCTCCGCCACAAGGAAAGCAGCGACCATAACCCCACCCGCGTAGGCGATCCACTTGAGTTGCTGGCGCTCATCCCCTCTGGAGCGAAGGAAGCGCAGCATCATGGAGACCAAGGAGAGCAAGAGGGCCAGGGTCGCGAGCGCAGCTCCCGCGCTGCTCATCAGATCCAGCACGTCCCCCGCGCCCCCCTCGATACCAAAGGGGTTCGTGACCGAAGGATAGTCCTCGTCTAACTTGCCGGGCTTAAAGGCGAGCCCGACGATGCCGATCGCCATCGCACCGGCGGCGAGCCAAGCGACGGGGCGCCAACGGCGGGAGGGCAGCCGACCGTCCGGGAAGAGCAGCAGGAGGAACGTCGGCGCGGCGGACAGCACGGGACCGGCCCACAATAAGCTCCAGATTGCGATCTCTCCCCCGGGCAGCGAGCCGGGTCGCACAATAAGCGTGTAGTCCGCGTAAGATTGGGCGGAAAAAGCGGCTCCCAGAAAGATGCCCACAGCGCAGAAGATCCAGCCGATGGCGTTTGCGGGACGGCGTGAGGCGACCAGCGCGCCCATGGTCGAGAACGCCAGGACGGCGATCAGCAGAACCGGAAGAAATTCTAACGGGGGCCTATCTCTCCCCTCGAGCGAGATGGGAAGGCTCAGGAAGTAGAAGAGCGTCGCGAACGCGGCGAGCAACACTGAAAGCGCCCACAGCGACCAGGCGACCCGGGCTGCGGTTCGCGCGCTCATCGGTCTTGCTCGGCCGCTCTCTCTCGGTCTTGCCCTACGGGCGGTCGGAGCCACAACGAAGCGTGCTGCGGCTGCAATGTCTCCCTGACTACAGCCACCAGGTCGTCGGCCAACCGATCTAGCTCTACCTCGTCCCGCAACCTGGCGGAGAAGTCCTGGAGCGTGCGGGCCGCATCGTATTTCCTGCGGTAGAAACGGCGGTCAATGAACGTCTGCACCCGGCGCCGCAGAGGGACGAACAGCGCGGCGATCAAGAGCGTGGAGGCGACGATAGCAAGCTGCGACTCCTGTCCGGTGAGCGCCCGGAAGGCTCCCTGCAGCAACACCACGCCACCGAAGTACGTAGCCGCCAGCGTCGCGGTAAGCGTGCCGTAGACGAGGGTGCGGTTGACGATGACGTCTATGTCGTAGAGGCGATACTTGAGGATCGCGATACCCGTCGCTATGGGAAGCCCGAGCAGGGGAACGGTGAATGCCAGCGCACTAAGCGGCACGAGTCCCGTCAGTTCGAGCGAGAACCAGAGCACGAACACGACGATCATGACGGCGACCGCGTACGCGAACCACTTGAGCTGCGGCCGCTCGTCCCCCCTCGATCTGCGGAAACGTACGATCACCGCCATCCCGCCTGCGACAACCAGCAGCGGGATCGTGAGGTAGAGAAGCTCGACGAGGAGGTTCATGATCTCGATCTCCAACCCCAGCGGGTTGCGGACGAACTCCAACCGGAAGTCTCCGGATACCGGAGAGAGCCAGATCACGAGTGTGAAGAACGCAATGTAGCCTACAGCCCCCCACAGAACCGGGCGCCAACGTGGGGACGGCAGCCGGCCATCCGGGAACAGTAAGAGCAAGAACGTGACGATGAGGAACCACCCTATCCCGCGCGCCCACGTACCGAACCACGCCGCCCACGCCCCGGTGGAGGATGCACCGGGGTCGGTGATCAGCGCGTACACGCCGTATTCCAGCGCCAGCTCTCCGAGGATCCAGACAAGGGCACCGGAGCAGAAGAGCCAGCCGATCGGATTCTCTCGGCGGCGCGAGGCGACCAGGGCGCCGACCGTCGAGAACGCGAGGATCAGTAGCGAGATGAGCGCCGTGTTCCGGAAGGAGGAACGAGGTTCGTTGAGCGAGGCCAGAACCAGCGTGAGCGCCGCTGCCAGCACGGTCAACCCCCATATCCCCCACGGCAGCCACCTCACCACACGACCACTCATCTCCGTGTCTCCCCCGCCCGGTCACGCGAGTCCGCCATGTGCGCCGGCCTCAGCCACAAAGAGATGTACTTCGGCTGCACCGTCTCCCGCACGACCGACATCAGATCCTCGCTCAGGGCATCCAGATCTGTCTCGTCCCGCAGCTTGGCGGAAAAGGCGGCCAGGGTCTTTGCGGAGTCGTACTTCTTGCGGTAGAAGCGCCTATCTATAAAGGACTGGATGCGGCGCCTCAGGGGATTGAACAGGGCAGCTAGGACCAGGGTAGAAGCGACGATCGCCAGCTGCGACTCGCCCCCGGTCAGAGCGCGGAAGAGGTACTGGAGCACGACTACCGCCGTAACGTACACTGCCACAAGCGCTGCGGTGAGCGCGCCGTAGACGAGGGTGCGGTTGATGACTACGTCTATGTCGAACAGCCGCGAACGCAGTACCGCCACGCCGATGGAAAGGGGAATGAGCAGCACGAAGGCGTCCATCAGGAACATTGTCAGCATCCTGCGGCCCACTTCTTCGGGTCGCAGATCGACCGCCGCTCCAACGGTGAATATGGTCGTAAGGACGCCCGCTACCGCCACGGCCGCCCCGAACACCACCCACTTGGTCTGCTGGCGCTGGGTGCGGTCGGAGACGCGCGCGTAGCGGTAGAGTTGGGCCACCGGGAAGCTTCCCCACAGCACCAGGACGGCCGCATTGAAGAGGAGGGGTGGCCAGCTGGGCGGGCCGAACGGCGTGAAGATCCACGTACCCGAGAAAAGTACCCAGCAGATCGCCAGCCAGCGCGTCCAGCGCGGCACGAACCGTCCGCTCGGAAAGAGGTAGAAAAAGAGCATCCACGCCATGTAGCCGACGTACGTCAGCAAGCTGCCCAACGTCATCTGCAAGGCGGGGTACATCCCCTCGGTCGCGCTCGGAGTCAGGACTAACAGCCCGTTCAGCGGTCCCCAGACGACCAGCATCGTGGCGACGAGCAGCGCCATAGGGTCGTCGGAGCGCCGCCAGAAAATGATGCTGGCGACCGCAGCGAAAACCGACACGAAAAGGGTGTCGAGTGCGACGTTATACAGGGCGTATCCCGCAGCACCGAGTCCCATCTCCGCGAGTGCGGCACGCACCTTCTCGGTCGGATCGGCCAGCTGAGCGTAGCGGGCGGGGACGCTGGCAACGAACACACCCAGCGTCGCGAAGGCTACTAGTTTCCAGCCCGCTCGCGCCGGAGCGAGCCAGCGCCCACGCAGCTTGAGCGTAGCCCTACCTCCGTCGGTGGTCCCGGCGGCTCTGTTCTCTGTGTCCGAGGGGAGCTCCTTCCGGAACCGCTTACGTGAGGTAGCGCAATGCGGCGCGGGCGGCGAGGTATCCGCACATACCGTGCACGCCCCCGCCGGGCGGCGTGGACGACGAGCAGATGTAGAGACCCTTTGCGGGCGTCGAGTACGGGTTGAGTCGGGGCATGGGCCGGGTAAAGAGCTGGCGGAGGTCCATGACGCCGCCGTTTATGTCGCCGCCCACCAAATTGGCGTTGATCCGCTCAAGGTCTACCGGGCCCATCGCGTTCTTCGCCAGGATGCGGTCGCGAAAACCCGGGGCGAAGCGTTCGATCTGGCTCTCTATCCGCTCCGTCATGTCGAAGGTCGAGCCGTTGGGGACGTGGCAGTAGGCCCAGACGGTGTGCTTGTCATCGGGAGCACGCGTCCCGTCGAAGAGGCTCTGCTGCGCCAGCAGTACGAAAGGACGCTCCGGGTGCTCGTCTTGCCAGACGGCTGCTTCTCCGGCGGAGATCTCATCGAGAGTCCCGCCGAGGTGTACGGTCCCGGCGCGCAGACACACCTCGGCCCTCCAGGGGACCGGGCCGCTCAAGGCGAAGTCTAGCTTGAAGACGCCGGGCCCGTAGCGGTAGCCTTTGAGAGCGTTCTGGTAACGCTCTGTGAAGTGTTCCCCCGCGATGTCGAGCAACTGGCGGGGGGTGACGTCGAAGAGCACCGCGCGGGTACGCGGCACCTCATCTACGGACTTCACCCGGATACCGGTGAAGATCTCACCTCCCAGGGACCGGAGGTAGGAGGCCAGGGCGTCGGCTAGCCTCTGCGCGCCTCCCTCTGGAAACGGCCAGCCGAAGGCGTGCCCCAGGGTGCCCATCAGGAGACCGAACATGGCGCTGGGGCGCTTCTCCAGGGGCAAGAACGAGTGGGCAGCGTTGCCGGCGAAGAGGCCGCGGGCCTTTTCTCCCTCGAACAGGTCCTCCGCGAGGTTGCGGGCGGGACGCAGGGCGCGCAGACCCGAGGCCGCCAGGGCGAGCGGGTGCTGGATGGGGCGGAGCGAGCCGACGAAGTATCCTGCTATCCTGTCCGTGTCCTTGGCTATGCCCCGCATAAGCCTCTCGTAGACCCGCGCGTCGGGGCCCAGAGCGGCAGCGGTCGCTCTCACGGAGCGCTCGAGGACAGCGGCCGTGCCGTCGTCAAAGGGATGGGCCAGAGGGGCGGGCGGATGGACCCACTCGAGGCCGTGCTCCTCGAGCGGGAGGGACTTGAAGAAGGGCGAGGCGTACCCTAAGGGATGAATGGCCGAGCCGAGGTCGTGGACAAAGCCCGGCAGCGTAAGCTCAGCCGAGCGGGTGCCGCCGCCGACGCGCTCCTCGGCCTCCAGCACGGCTACGGAACGACCGTTGCGTGCCAACTCCACCGCGGCGGCGAGGCCGTTCGGGCCCGCTCCCACCACTACCGCGTCATAGGTGTTGATCTCCGTCATGTGCTCGATCGCGATCCCGGAGGGAGACGACGCTCTACGCCGGCCACTAAGAAGTCCGGCGGCCTCTCCGGCCGCGAACCCAGCGCATGGGGGCTCCCATCGTGTAGAGCATGGAGCGGGCGCCCGCGTTACGCCAGATGTTCTTGGCCTCCAACCATTGCAGCTTCGGGTCTATGCAGACCTTCTCCAGGGTTACCGGCTCGTTCAAGCCGAAGTGCGCGGCGAGCGACTTGAGGACGTGCGTCCAGATCCGCTCCTGCGTCGTAGAGCCGACGATGCGGAAGCCGATTTCGTAGATCGGGTCGTTGGCGCGTGCGAGCGACTGGATCTGGGCCACCGTCGTGCCGTCGTCATCTTGGTACGCGCTGAATGTGTTCCAGCCGGACTCGGGATGTCCCTCTGGGGTCATCACCGTAAAGGACTCGTCGTCGGCGTAGATCACACGTACCCCCGTGTAGACCGGCATGCCACCAACGGAGGCGCTGATGAAGAGTACCTCCCCGGGCGCGACGCCGGCCAGCGACGGGTAGAACCGGCTGTTCGGTGGCTGGAACTCGGGGAAGCGCTCTTTCCAGACCCGCACGACCTCTTCCGGCGTCACGTCCGCCCCGGTCAGGCGCACCCGGTAGGTCTTCTGCCAGAGCTTGCCGAAGCCCTGCAGGGCACCGACCTCGCGCCGTCCCTGGATGTTCACGTTGGCGGCCCCCTCGGGTACGTCGGAGACCTCCAACCTCTCTACCCTCTTTGCCCAGAAGGCGGCGTCGCGGGGCTGTTTCTCCCCCTGCTGTTCCGGTTCCGGGACTTGCTCGGTCATGGGGTTCCTCCCTTCGGTCGGCTATTCGGCTTTTCAGGTTCTGGTCTAGGTCCACAGCCGGTACGCGTTTACTGATCGTTCGCGTCGTGCCAAATCGTTTCTTCTATCGGGACCATCCTTCCGCCGCCCACGCCTCGCTGACCGGCTACAAGGCTTCTGCCGCCCGAACCGCTTCCTCCTCGGTTTCGTAGATGCCGATGGCGTCGTCCAGGCGCGTGATCTGGAAGATATTCTGGTAGTGCTCGGTGAGGCCGTAGGTGAGAAGCTTCTGCTTCTCGCGGTTGACGCGGATGAGCAGCGTGACCAGGAGCCCTATGCCGCTGCTGTTCATGTACTCGAGGCCTTCGAAGTTCAGTACGATGGCGCGGACGCCTCCGTCGCTGGCCTGGGTGTAGGCTTGCATGAGCACGCCCTCGGCGAACGCGGTGAGCTCACCCTTGACGTCGATGACGCTCACCTTGTCGTTGACCTTGCGCACGTCCATCGTCACCTGTGCCTGGGGCATGTCGCTCCTCCTTTCCC
>JALYGY010000259.1 GCA_030776865.1 Actinomycetota bacterium
TCCCCGGTCGAAGAGGGCGGCGGCCTTCTCCACCATGAGCGAGGCCGCCTCGACGTGGGCGTAAGCCCTCGCCAGGGGGAACTGGACGCCCTGGTTGCGGCCTATAGGCCCGCCGAAGACCTCGCGCGCTCTCGCCCTCTGCGTGGCCTTCTCTATAAAGAAGCGGCCGTCGCCGACGCACTCGGCGGCGATCAGGATGCGCTCGGCGTTCATACCGTCGAGGACGTAGCGAAAACCCTCTCCCTCCTCGCCGACGAGGTTCTCCGCCGGCACCCGCAGGCCCTCGAAGACGAGCTCGTTGGTCGCGTTGTTCATCATCACGCGCCGGGGCCTGACGGCGAGGCCGCCTCCCACGGCCTCTCGAAGATCTACGAGAAAGACCGAGAGACCCTCTGTGTGCTTCTCGACATCTTCGAGGGGCGTGGTGCGGGCTAGGAGGATCATGAGGTCCGAGTGCTCCACCCTGGAGATGTAGATCTTGCGCCCGTTCACCACGTAGTTGTCGCCCTCGCGCGTTGCGGTCGTGCGTATGGAGGTCGTGTCGGTCCCGGCCTGCGGCTCGGTGACGGCGAACGCCTGGAGCCTGAGTTCCCCGGAGGCTATCCTGGGAAGGTACTCCGTCTTCTGCTCCTCCGAGCCGTGTCTGAGAAGCGTCCCCATCGTGTACATCTGGGCGTGGGCGGGACCGGCGTTGGCGCCGCTGCGGTTGACCTCCTCCAGGATCGCGCAGGCCGACGAGAGCTCCAGGCCCATCCCGCCGTACATCTCTGGTATGAGCGCCGCGAGGTAGCCGGCCTCGGACATCGCCCGGGCGAACTCCTCTGGGTAGCGCCGGGCGGCGTCGAGCTCTCGCCAGTACTCGTTCGGGAAGCGGGCGCACACCTCCCTCACGCCGCGGCGCAGTTCCCCGCAGTCCACGCTCATTCGGTGTCTTTAGGGGTGGGTCTGGCCGTATTATTAGGGGCGTGATCCCTCCTGTAGACCATCACGGTGCGTATAAAGGTGATGACCGCCTCTCCATCCTGGTTGTAGCCGGTGGTCTTTACCACCACAATACCGACGTTCGGGCGCGAGCGCGATTCGCGCTTCTGGAGTACCTCGCTTCGGGAGTAGATCGTATCCCCCTCGAAGACGGGGTTGGGGAGCCTGACCTCGTCCCAGCCCAAGTTGGCAAAGACGTTCTGGGAGACGTCGGTGACGCTCTGGCCGGTAACCAGCGCAAGGGTGAAGGTCGAGTCTACGAGCGGCCTGCCGAATTCCGTCTGGGCTGCGTAGGCGTGATCCACGTGTATCGGGGCCGTATTCTGCGTGAGCAGGGTGAACCACATGTTGTCGGTCGTCGTCACGGTGCGTCCCGACGGATGCTCGTAGACGTCTCCCACCTCGAAATCTTCGAAAAAGCGGCCCCTCCAACCCTCCCTCACCGTCATACTACCCCCTTCCCTGCGAGCCGGGCAGGAGCTTGGAGCCCCACAATATAGCACCTCCCGCACAGAGTCCGACCGAGGGTGCGCCGGATGGGTGCCTCGTGGATGCTTGCCGCCGAGCCGTTTGGCTAAGGGACGCCCTCCTCCACGACATCGGCGGCGCCCCCCTCCAGTGGGGTCACCGCGAGTCCGGGCTCTCGTGGGCGCTCTGGGGAAGGTGCGCGTGCTAGAATCGCTTGCATGACCGATACGCCGAAAAAGGTCGAGAAGACCGAAGAGGAGTGGCAGGACCGGCTCACGTCCGAGCAGTACCGCGTAACGCGCATGAAGGGCACCGAGCCGGCCTTTACCGGGGAGTACTGGGATCACAAAGGGGCGGGCGTGTATCGCTGCGTGTGTTGCGGGGAGCCGCTCTTCAGCTCGGAGACCAAGTACGACTCCGGCACGGGCTGGCCGAGCTTCTGGGCGCCGGTGAGCGAGGCGAACGTCGAGACCGAGGACGACCGCAGCCTCTTTATGCGCCGCACGGAGGTGCACTGCGCCGCGTGCGGGGCGCATGGGGGCCACGTCTTCGACGACGGCCCGGCGCCGACCGGCAAGCGCTACTGCATAAACTCCGCCGCGCTCCGCTTCGACCCGGACAAAAAGCCCTCCTAACCGCCGCGGCCGACCGCGCTCCTGCGCCAGCGTCTTCGACCTTCGCGGTAAAGGTCGCCGCCGTGCAGGTCGTTGACCACGACGACGGGGAACCGCTCCACGACGAGCCTGAGGATGGCCTCGGGGCCGAGGTCTTCGTGGGCGACGACCTCGGCCTCCTTTACGCACTCGGCCAGTAGCGCGGCCGTCCCCTCCACGGCGCCGAAGTAGACGCAGCCGTGCCGGCGCATGCTCTTTAGCACCTCCTCAGAGCGCACGCCCTTGCCGATCATGCCCCTCAAGCCGCGTTCGATCAGCGAGGGCGCGTAGGGGTCCATCCTCGACGCGGTCGTCGGCCCCGCCGGCCCGAGAGCCCGGCCGGGACGCGCCGGGGCCGGGCCGGTGTAGTAGACCACCTGCCCCTCGGGGTCGAACGGCAGCGGCTCCCCTCTCTCCACTGCCCCTTTCATGCGGGCGTGGGCCGCGTCGCGGGCAGCGTAGAGCACCCCGTGGAGCCGCACCACGTCGCCGCACTTTAGCGGTTCCACGTCCTCCAGACGTAGGGGCGTCTCGAGGCGGATGGACTCGACGTTCATAGCTCTCTCGAAGAGGTGCGGTGCGAGTGGCAGTCGAGATTGACGGCGACGGGGAAGGCGGCGATGTGGGTGGGGAAGCTCTCGACGTGCACCGCGAGCGCCGTTACCCTGCCGCCGTAGCCCGCCGGCCCGATGCCGGTGGCGTTTATGGCGTCAAGGAGCTCCCCCTCGAGCTCCGCCAGCCGTGGGTTGGGGTTAGGCCGGCCGGAGGGGCGAGTGAGGGCCTTTTTGGCCAGCAGGGCCGCTCTTTCGAAGGGGCCGCCGATCCCGACGCCGACCGTAAGGGGCGGGCTGGCGTTCGGGCCGGCCTTCTCGATCGTCTCGACGACAAAGCGCTTCATCGCGGGCAGGCCCTCGGCGGGGGTCAGCATTTTGAGGGCGCTCATGTTGTCGCAGCCGGCTCCCTTGACGAGCATCGTCAACTTCAATCGATCCCCGGGAACCATGTCGTAGTAGACGACCGCCGGGGTGTTGTCGCCGGTGTTGGCCCGGTCCAGCGGGCCCCTGACGATGGATTTGCGCAGGTATCCTTCGTCGTAGCCACGCCTGACTCCCTCGTCTATCGCCTCCCCGAGCTCGCCGCCCGAGACGCGCACCTCGCTCCCGAGCTCGACGAAGAAGACGGCGTAGCCCGTGTCCTGGCAGAAGGCGACGCAGCGCTCGCGGGCGACCTCCGCGTTCTCGAGGAGCCTCTCGATGACCTCGCGGCCTAGAGTGGACTCTTCATCGGCGAGCGCCCTCCGTAACGCTTCCAGATGATCCCCCGGCAGGCGCGTGTTCGCCTCGATGCACAGGTCGCGCACCGCCCCCGTCACTTTTTCTGCCTCTATCTCGCGCAACGTAATGCTCCTACCCCGGTTCGGGTGCACTCGAGGTAAGGGTAGCACCGGGATGAGTGGAGCGTCTTGAGATCAAAGTGCTTACCTCTCTTGGTCTACGGACCTCTCGTAACGCCCCCCGTAACGATCATGCGACGTTCGTCCGGTAAGATGGAGGATGGCATCGCGGCGGTGAACGATGGAGAATCAGGCAAATATGGTCTATTTAGAAGGTGCAGTAGGCGTCTTGGTGTGCCATCGTTTATCGAGGCAGGATAGGAAGATGGCGGTCCGCGCGGGATCTGTTGTAGATGCTGAGAGGGCGTAGAAGGGTGACTACCCGGCTGGTCCGGTCTCTGCGCCGGAGTATGCAGAGTATGCAGGCGTTCATAGATCAACGTTTCTACAGGGAGAGGTACGGCACAGAACAGACACTCGAGACATTCGGCGTCAGGTTGTGCGACGAGGTCTACCTGAACGCCCTCACCGATGACCTGGTAGGGGTGGTGCCGGACACCACGCAGCCGGTGCACGCCTCGCACTGGCTGCGCGCGCCCGAGCTGGGATCCGAGGATCCGAGGGCTCGACTGTGAACCCTCGCTCTACATCGGCGCAGGCGGCGCGAACCGACGCTCCATCCAACACCATCCGTGGTCGCCCTCTCCTCCTCGCTCGGGTGGCGTGGGTCGTCCTGGCCGCCGTCGTCCTCGGGCTCAACGCCGTGGCCATCCCTTACGCCTACGCGCAATACCAGGAGACATGCACGGGCGCGGCGTGCGCTGATCCAGGACAGCTCACCCCCGAAGGCCTCAAGGACCTGCAGCAGTCTGGTATCTCGCCGGAGTTCTACTCCGCATACGCTGGCGTCGGGCTCTCCACCGTCGTCACGCTGGTGTTTTTCGCGGTGGCCGCGGTGATCTTCTGGCGGCGCTCGGAGGACCGGATGGCGTTGTTGGCCTCGTTCACGCTCCTGGTCTTCGGCGGGGCGGCGATCAATGACGTGGCCGCCGCCCACCCCGCGTTCTGGTTCCCGGCCCACCTCCTGAACTACGTCGGGCAGGTGTCCTTCGGCGTCTTCTTCTACCTCTTCCCGGACGGTAGGTTCGTGCCCCGCTGGACGCGCTGGCTCGCTGTCGCGTCGGCGCTGCTGTTCGTGCCCAACGTTTTCTTTGAGGACTCTTCCCTTACCGCCCTGACCGATCCCCTCTTCTTCGTCTTTATAGGCAGCCTGGTATTCGCCCAGGTCTACCGCTACCGGCGGGTGTCCAGCCCCACTCAGCGCCAGCAGACCAAGTGGGTGGTTTTTGGCTTCTCGGCGGCGCTCGCGGGGTTCATGGCGGCGATCTTGCTCTACGAGTTCGTGCCGGCCATAGGACGGTCCGGGCCGCTGGGAGAGATGGTCGGCGAGACGGTCGTCTACGGTTTCCTGCTGCTGATCCCGCTCTCGATCGGGGTGGCGATCCTGCGCTCGCGGCTCTACGACATAGACCTCCTTATAAACCGCACCCTCGTCTACGGCTCCGTTACGGCGCTGCTGGTGACGGTGTACGTTGGAAGCGTGGTCTCCTTGCAGTACGCCTTCCGCGCCCTCACCGGCGGAGAGTCGCAGCTGGCCGTCGTCGCATCCACCCTGGCCATCGCCGCCCTGTTCAACCCCTTGAGGCTGCGCATCCAGTCCTTCATAGATAGCCGTTTCTACCGCAGAAAATACGACGCGACAAAGGTTCTAGCACAGTTTGGTTCTAAACTCAGAGATGAGACGGACCTCGACCGGCTAACCTCGGAGTTGTTGGGGGTGGTAGGGGAGACGATGCAACCGGCGCATGCCTCGTTGTGGTTACGAAAGCCGGACGGCGAGCGATGAGCGCTCGCATGGCTGCGAGGCTGGCCTGGGCTTTGTGGGCGGTTGCGGGCGTGCTCGCGGCGCTCATGGGTCTCTTCTATCTGCTGAGCCTCTCCGCCTGGGGTGAGCTCCCTGATCGGGCGCCGCCCTGGTTCGTCCCGCTCATGGCGCTAATGCTGGTTTCGTTCTCGACGGTCGGGACCGTCATCGCTGCCCGCCGCCCCGAGAACGCCGTGGGGTGGTCCCTATCGGCGATCGCGATCGCGCTCGGGGTTACGTTCGCCGCTCAGTTCTACGCCGACTATACGCTGGTCGCCGCGCCTGCTTCCCTCCCCGGAGGAGCGGTCGCCGTCTGGCTCAGCCTCTGGACACCAGTGCTCGCTCTCATCGCCGCGGTCTTCTTCTGCTTGCTCTTCCCCGGTGGAAGGCCGCCGTCACACCGCTGGCGATGGGTGGGCCGGCTAGCGTTGATGGGGGGCGTTCTCCTCGTGCTCGGGCTCTCTCTTGCGCCTGGGACGTTGGACGAAAGGAACTATCCGGGCGCCCACAACCCCGTGGGCGTCGAGGGCTCCGGGCGTCTCCTGGAAGGAATCACTACGGTCGGGACGGGCCTAGCGCTCCTCGCGCTTCTCCTCGCGCTGGTATCGATGATCGCGCGCTTCCGGCGTTCCATCGGAGTTGAGCGACAACAGCTAAAGTGGGTCATGTACACCGGTGCCCTCGCAGCCAGCGGCTTCGCACTTACACTCTTCTTGTCGGGGCCGCTCGCCAATGCCGTCTTCGCCATCGCGTTCCTCGCCTTTATCGGTGTCCCTGTCGCCGCCGGCGTAGCCATCCTGCGCTACAGGCTCTATGAGATAGACCTCCTCATAAACCGTAGCCTCGTCTACGGCAGCCTCACCGCGGCGCTGATCCTCGTCTACGTCGGTAGCGTCGTGCTGCTTCAGAGCCTCCTCCGAGCGTTGACCGGGCAGGAGTCGCAGCTGGCCGTCGTAACCTCTACGCTGGCGATAGCCGCGCTGTTCAACCCACTGCGGCGTCGCATTCAGAGCTTCATCGACCGTCGCTTCTACCGCAGGAAGTACGACGCTAGAAAGACGCTGGAGGCATTCTCTACCAGGCTACGCAACGAGACTGACCTGGATCGGCTGACCGCTGATCTACTCGAATTGGTGCGAGGAACCCTGCAACCGGTGCACACGTCGTTGTGGCTGCGGGATCCGGCGAGTCAAGAAGAATCGGAGGCGCGTAACCGATGAGAGAGCGAATCGCTTCGTGGCTGGCATGGTCCTTGTGCGCGCTTACGCTCGTGCTGGTCGCCTGCGTCTTGGTCTTCACCGTTCTCCAGGGGGCCCACCGCCAGGGCTTGACCTTCCTCATCGGCGTGGTCTCGTGCGCGCTCGTCGGCGGGGTCGTCGCCTCCCGCCGCCCTCACAACCCGGTAGGCTGGTTCTTCGCGGTCAGTGCGGCCTGTTTCGCGGTGGGCGAGGCTACGTTCCGCTACGCCGTCTACGGGATCCTCATCGACCCCGGCTCGCTGCCCGCGGCAAGGGCGATGGCCTGGCCTCAGACCTGGCTGTGGGCGCCAGGGGTCGCCCTCGTCATCATATTCCTGCCGCTCTACTTCCCGAACGGTCGCCTCCTCTCACCACGCTGGCGCCCTGTGTTGTGGCTGGCGATCGCCCTCTCCTTTTCCTTCGCCTTCTTTTCTGCGTTCATGCCGGGCGAGGTGAGCGACGTATCAGGGGTAGCCAACCCGTTGGGCATGGAGGCGTTGCGTCCGGTTCTCCGGGTGGTGGAAGTCGTCATGGTGTGGATGTTTCCTGTCGTCGTTTTCTTCTCTGCGGCCAGCTTGATCGTTCGGTTCTGGCGCTCTCGGGGAGAGGAGCGTCAGCAGATGAAGTGGCTCACCTACGCCGTGGCGACGATGGCCGTCATGATCCTGCTCACGAACTGGCTCGATGCGATGAACTCGGTTCTGTTTGCGGTCGTGGACACGCTCACGGCGCTGGTGTTTGCGGGCATACCCGTCGCTGCCGGAATCGCCGTTCTCAAGTACCGCCTCTACGAGGTCGACACGATCATCAACCGCACTCTCGTCTACGGGTCACTTACGGCGATGCTGGCGCTCGTCTACCTCGGCGGCGTCGTCTCCCTGCAGTACGTCTTCCGAGCCTTCACCGGAGGGGGATCACAGCTCGCCATCGTCGCCTCCACGCTGGCGATAGCGGCCCTGTTCAATCCCCTGCGCCGCCGGGTGCAAGCGTTCGTGGACCGGCGCTTCTACAGGCGCAAGTACGATGCCAGAAAGACCCTCGAGGCTTTCTCCACCAAGCTGCGGGACGAAACAGACCTCGACGCGCTGAGCCAGGAGTTTCTCTCTGTGGTCCGAGAGACGTTGCAGCCGGAGCACGTCTCGCTCTGGTTGCGACCGTCGGGTAGGATCGGAGGGGAGGAAAGGTGAGGCAAAATGCGCGAAAATTTGGGGACGAGGAGCTTTCGTAACGCTTTTCGTAACGTTTGGGAGACGTTTGGCACCTAAAATGGTGGTCAAGGAGGTCAGAGAGAGATGACAGCGCAGACTAGAAACAGACGGGGGTTCTGGCAGAGCCTCTTCGGGGGCGACGGGAGCAAGGCGCCCGAAGAAGCGCCGGTGGTCCCGGAATCCTCCTTGCAGGTAGCGGCGCTGGATCTGGAGATAGCGCCGGACG
>JALYGY010000260.1 GCA_030776865.1 Actinomycetota bacterium
CGGGCGGTGGCGCTCGTGGCGCTCCGGGAGGGTGTGGATCTCGCAGACGGGGACTCTTTAGCCGCGATCTCGCGCCGCGTCAGCCTGGACGGGGGCGGTGCGCGGGTGGACGGCGAGCCCCTCCCCGAGGAGGAGCTGCGCGCCCCGGAGGTATCGGCGGCTGCCTCGGCGGTCTCCGCCGTGCCCGAGGTGAGGGCCGTGCTCCTCGATGTGCAGCGGAGGGCGGCAAAGAGGGCCCGCGAGCAGGGGGGCGCGGTCGTCGAGGGCCGGGACATCGGTACCGTCGTCCTGCCAGATGCAGAGCTGAAGATATACCTCTCCGCCGCGCCCGAAGAGAGGGCGCGCAGGAGGGCCTATCAGACGGGCCGCGAGGCCGAGCTGGACCGTATCCGGGAGGCTATGAAAAAGCGCGACCGCCAGGATTCCGAACGGGCGACCTCCCCGCTCAAACCCGCCCCGGATGCCATCGTCCTCGACACGACCTCCCTTAGCCTCGAAAGCGTGGTCTCGCGTGTCCTAGAGCTCGCCCGTGGCCTCCAGAGAGGGGCGTAAGGCTTGGCGCTCCCGAAAGGCTGGGCCCGAAACGACATGTCCCCGAGGTACCGCCTCTTCCGGTGGACGATGCGCGCTCTAGGCGTTCTCTTCCTCGGCTTCGAGGTCCACGGCGAGGAGCGTGTGCCGGAGAAGGGACCCGTGATCGTGGCGGCCAACCACCGCCGCTTCTTCGACCCCGTGTTCGTTTCGATGGCCGTACCCAGGCGTGTCAGGTGGATGGCGAAGAAAGAGCTCTTCGCATTCCCCTTCGGCAGACTCTTCGCCTTTATTGGCGCCTTCCCGGTGGACCGCCAGGGGGGTGGCCGCGCCGCACTGCGCACCGGCCTCCATTTCCTCGCCGAGGGCCGAGCGCTCGGTATCTTCCCCGAAGGCACCCGCCGGAAGGAGGGCATCTCTCAAGAGGCGAAGAGCGGGGCCGCGCTGCTCGCCGCCCGCAGCGGCGCCCCGGTGCTGCCCGTCTTTGCCGACAAGATCCCCGGTCCCGCCGCCAGGCTCCGCGGCGAGAAGTTCCGCGTCTACACCGGCCACCCGATGACTATAGATAATACCGCGAAGGGCAGGCAAGGCTACAGGCGGATCGCCGATGAGATCCTGCGCAAGGTCTACGCGCTGCCACGGGAACGGCCCCAGTGAGCCGGCTGCCGGTGGTGGCGATCGTGGGCGCTCCCAACGTGGGCAAGAGCTCCCTGGTGAACCGCATCCTCGGGCGCCGCGGGGCGGTCGTCTCGGAGGAGCCGGGGACGACGCGGGATCGGGGTTACAGCCGCGCCGAGTGGGCCGGGAGGGAGTTCACGCTCGTGGATACCGGCGGGATGGAACCCGATGCCAGGGTCGGGCTCGAGGCACTCGTCACCTTGCAGGCGAGGGTCGCCGTCGAGGAGGCGGACGTGATCGTCCATCTCGCCGACGCAAGGGTCGGACCCACAGAGGTCGACGCGGCGATCGCGCGGGAGCTGCGCAGGACGCACCGACAGGGGGTCGTCCTCGCGATCAACAAGCTGGATAACCCTGCCGACGATACTGAACGCCATAGCTTTTACTCTCTAGGTGAAGGTGAGCCTCATGCGGTCTCCGCGCTGCACGGCCTAGGGGTTGGCGACCTGCTCGACGTCGTGGTCTCGCTGCTGCCCGAACCGGGCTCTACCGGGGAGGAGGACGGGTTGCCGCGGCTGGCGATCGTAGGGAGGCCGAACGTGGGCAAGAGCACGCTCCTCAACCGCCTGCTCGGCTCCGAGCGGGCGGTTGTCTCGGAGGTGGCAGGCACCACCACCGACGCCGTCGCCGGGGAGGTCGAGGTAAGGACAGACGGTGAAGCGCAGCGGTACCTCCTTCTCGACACCGCCGGGGTGCGCAAGAACGTGCGGCGAGCGAGGGGTGTACCGTACTACTCCTCTCTAAAAGCGGGAGAGGCGATCCGGCACTCAGAGGTATCGCTGCTTCTCGTTGATGCGGTGGAGGGGTTGGTAGGGGGGGATCTGCGAGTCGCGCGCCAGATAGAGGAGGCCGGTTCTTCGTGCGGGGTGGTTATCAACAAGCGGGACCTCGTGGCCTCGGCGAGGCTCAACGAGGTAGGGGATGCCGTCTCCGCTCGCTTGAGCGACCTCAAGCCGCGGGCGATCTCCGTCTCCGCGCTTACGGGTGCGGGTGTGGAGAAGGTCCTGCCTTTCGCAGCCGGCATCCACCGGGCGTACGAGGTGCGCATCCCCACGCACGAGGTCGCCGAATTCGTAGGCGAGCTCGTGAGCCGCAGCGCTCCGCCCAAAGGAGTCAAGATCCGCTATGCGACCCAGACAGGGGCGGCGCCCCCGAGGTTTACCCTCTTTGCGAGCAGGCCAAGGGACGTGCCCGAGTCGTATCTGCGCTACGTGGAGAACGCGCTGCGGGAGCGGTATGATCTCTGGGGGGTGAGCGTGAGGATGAGGGTTAAGAGCAGCCGGTAGAAGATGCCAGAACCACGAGACGCACAGGGAGCCTTGGGGGATCGAGTATTCACGGTGCCCAACGCCCTCTCCCTCTCCCGCCTGTTCATGGTGCCGGTCGTGGTGGCGCTGCTGCTCGCCCGGGCGGACGGGCTGGCGGCGGCGTTCTTCGTTCTGGCGGCCGCGACGGACTTTCTCGACGGGAGGCTCGCCCGCCGGGCCGGGCCGACGCGGCTCGGTCGGATCCTCGACCCCGTGGCCGACCGGCTCATGCTCTCGAGCGTTGCCGTGGTGCTCGCCGTGCGGGGGCTCTTGCCCGCCTGGGCGGTCGCCATACTGGTCGCGCGCGATCTCTTGGCGCTCCTCGGGAGCCTCGTGGTGGGGAACAAGGTTCGGGTCAATCGGGTAGGCAAGGCGGCGACGGCCCTGCTGATGGGCGCCATCGCGCTCGTGGTGCTAGTACCGGGCACGGTGGTGGGAGAGATCTTATTCTACGCGGGCTTCGGGCTCTCCATAGCGGCGGGGCTCATGTACCTGAGAGGTGTACGGCGCGTTCTGGGTGGAGGTGAGGTTAGATGAAGGCGATCATCATGGCCGGCGGACAGGGGACCCGCCTCAGGCCGCTGACGAGCAACCAGCCGAAGCCCATGATCCGGATAGCGAATTCGCCGTGCATGGAGCACATCGTGAACCTGCTTGGGCGCCACGGCTTCACCGATATCGGCGTGACGTTGCAGTTCATGCCAGAAGAGATACAGGACTACTTCGGCGACGGCTCCGAGTGGGGTGTGAACGTGCGCTACTCGATAGAGGACGCCCCTGCCGGCACTGCCGGCTCCGTGAAGATGGCCGAGGGGCAACTCGACCTGCACGGCGAGCGCCTCCTCATCATCAGCGGCGACGCCCTCACCGACGCCGACCTCTCGCAGGTCGTGCGCTTCCACGAGGCGAAGGGCGCTGAGGTCACGATGGTCCTTAAGAGCGTCGAGAACCCGCTGGACTTCGGTATCGTCATCACCGAGGAGGACGGACGCGTCTCGCGCTTTCTGGAGAAGCCGGCCTGGGGCCAGGTCTTCTCCGACACCGTCAACACGGGCATATACTTGCTCGAGCCCTCCGTGATGGAGGAGATCCCCGACCCCCAGCAGGAGGGCGAGTACGACTTCTCCAAGGAGCTCTTCCCGAAGCTTCTAGAGGCGGGTAGGCCGCTCTACGGCTACATAACGGACGCCTACTGGGAGGACATCGGCACCCTCGAGCAGTACGCATCGGCCCAGCGCGACGTCCTCGACGGCAAGGTGGAGGGGGTGAGGCCGCCGGGGACGAGGTTGCGAGAGAATATCTACGTCGGCAGGCGCGCGCAGGTCGACGACGAGGAGCTCGAGGGCCCGGTAGTTATCGGCGACAACGTGCGCATAGACGAGGGGGCCAAGATCAGCCCCTACACTGTCATCGGGCCCAACGTGGTGGTCTCGGCGGGGGCCACCGTGGAGCGCACCGTCGTCGCCGAGGGCACCTACATCGGCGAGGGGGCAGAGCTCATAGACACCCTGATCGGGCGCAACTCCTACGTGCAGCCGCGGGCGCGCATCCTGGAGCGCAGCGCTCTAGGCGACGATGTCATCGTCGGGGAGGGGGCCACGGTCTCCCCTGAGGTCAAGGTCTACCCGCACAAGACCATAGAGAGCGGGGCGAACGTCACGCAGTCCCTGATCTACGAGACGATGGGCCTGCGCACCGTCTTCAAGGGTGGCATCGTGAGCGGGAAGTTCAACGTGGACCTTACCCCCGAGTTCGTCATACGCTTGTCCTCGTCCTTCGGTACGACGCTCGACCCCGGCGTGGTGGTCACGCTTGGCCGAGACTCCTCGTCCTCGGCCATAGTCGCAAAAAGAGCCATGACCGCCGCCCTTCTTGGCACCGGCGTGAACGTCCGCGACCTCAGGGCGGCCCACGCCGGCGTCGTCCGGCACGACGTGCTGGCTGGCAAGTCCTCCGCCGGGGCCCACGTGCGTGCGGGCGAAGACCCCGACGACGTGGAGATACTCTTCTTCTCCTCCGACGCAACCCCGATGACCGAGTCCGACCAGCGCGGCGTCGAGAAGTACTTCGTGCGCGAGGAGTACAGGCGCGCCTACGCTGGCGACGTGGGAGAGCTGATCTTCCCCGGCCGCGCCGTGGAGCAGTACGTCGAGCGCCTGGAACGCGCCGCGAACCGTGAGAAGACCTCCGGCGCCGCCGTGGTCGTGGACTTCTCCGGGGGGGTCGCGAGCTTGGTGGCGAGCCGCGTCTTCTCCAGGCTCGGCATAAACGCCGTCGTCATGGAGGGCTTCGCCAACGCCAACGTCGGCGGGGGCGCTACCAGGATGAACCTGGAAGAGAGCCTCGAGAGGGTGAGCCGCGTAGTACCTACGGTCGAGGCGGCATTCGGGTGCGTCGTGGGGCCCACGGGCGAGGACGTGCAGTTCGTCGACGATTGCGGCGAGTTCGTCCCGCCGGACGTAATGCTCGCCTCTCTCCTAGACCGGCTGCGCCCGCGCAAGGCGGTGCTACCCATCACCCTCAGCCACGGCTACACAGAGCTCGTCGATAGGGGCGGCGGCACCGCCGAGTTCAGCCGCACGGGCCTCGGTAACGTCGCCATAGAGGCCGCGAGGGCTGGCGCTGACCTGGCCGGCCTCGATGACGGACGCTACATCTTCCCGGCCTTCCTCCCGGCCCCTGACTGCTTTATGACCCTGGCCCGCAGCCTTGAAGCCTTCCGCGACGAGCCTCTCTCGCGTACCCGCGAGAAGTTCGGCGCACGCTTCGGCAACGTCGCCCGCGAGAGGCTTGAGTGCCCGTGGTCGGCCAAGGGTCGCGTGATGCGGGGCCTGGCCGAGAAGTTCGGCGGCGACCCCGACGCCATCCTGACCGACGGCGTCAAGCTTAACGTCGAGGGCGGCTGGGTCCTGATGCTTCCCGACCCAGACAGCCCCGTCTTCTACGTCTACGCGGAGCCCGAAGCAGGCAACGGCACGCGCTCCAGAGAGCTCATGGGCGAGTACGTCGACCTCGTGCGATCCCTTATAGACGGTCAGGACTAAAGTCCCATCGCCTAAGACTGTACTTCAGGTTCACGCGAAGCTATACTTGCGCTTGTGAGTAAACACGGCCGACCGTGGGGAGAGAAGGACGGGTTTGACTGGGAGGGCGCCGAGGACCTCACGGCCCTGTCGGAAGGGGAGCTCAAAGAGAGGCTCGGGGCCTTAGTGGAGGAGGAGCGAGTCGTGAGCTACAGGAGGCAGGTTCTGCAAGGGAGGATAGACCTGATCCGGGCCGAGCTGGTCCGCCGAGGCTCGGTCGCGCTCTCGCCTGAGCAGCTGGCGCGTGTGTTGATGGGAGAAGAGGGACGCCCGTGAAAGTCTGCCCCAATTGCGGCGCCGAGGTCACGCCGCAGATGAAGTTCTGCTCCGAGTGCGGGACGAAGCTGAATCAGGGGCAGACCACCGCCTCCTACGCGCCGGCCTTCGAAGAGAAGGGGGGGGAAGCACCTCCGGCGGCCGACCTCGAGGGGGCGGCCCTCATCGAGCTCGACCAGGTCGAGGGCACGGCGGGAAGGCGGATGCATGACATAGGGGAGGAGACCATAACCGTCGGACGCAGCCCCGAGAGCGATATCTTCCTGGACGACGTTACAGTCTCCAGAAAGCACGCGGAGATCGCGCGCGGCGAGCGGGGTTACAGGATATGCGACGTCGGGAGCCTCAACGGGACCTACGTCAACCGGGTGAGGGTGGACGCGGTCGATCTGCGCAACGGCGACGAGATACAGATCGGAAAGTATCGGTTCAAGTTCGTGTTCGCTTGACGCGTATGTGTCAAGCGAACACACGTCGTAAAGGATGGGAGTGAGCGCGAGTGGAGAACGGCGGCACCAACGACAGCCACACGACGACCGAGAGCCTTACGAAGGACAGCTACACGATAGGCGAGGTCGTCGCACGCCTCAAACCCGAGTTTCCGAGCCTGTCGGTGAGCAAGATCCGTTACCTCGAGCGGCGGCGCCTGATCAACCTCAGCCGCACCCGCGGTGGCTACAGGCTCTTCTCCAACCAGGACATCGAGCTCTTGAGGTACATCCTGACGCTTCAGGACAAGGAGTATCTGCCCCTCAAGGTAATCAAGAAGCGCATAGAGGGCGGCGCGCCGGTCCCGACGAGGGACTCCTCCGGTGAGCTCTCGCGGGTCCTCGAAGATCGTACCTACACCCGCGAGGAGCTCGCCGACGTCCTCGAGACCGACTCGCGCTTCGTGGACGATCTCGTAGCTGTCGGCGTGATAGGACGCACCGGCGAGCTGACCCAGAGGGACGCAGAGATCGCACGCCTCGCCCTCGAGATGGCGAGGTACTCCATCCAACCCAGACACCTGCGCGGCATGATGGCCGCTGTGGACCGCGAGGCCGCAATGTTCAAGCAGATCCTCAACCCCGAGCTGCGCAGCGGTGACGAGCAGCGCGTCGCGGAGGCCATGAACAAGGCCCGGCACCTCGCCGCCGTGGACTCGCGCATGAAGGAACTGATGATGGCGAACGTCATCGAGACCTTCACCCCCTGAGAGGACAAGTGTGGACCGAACCCGCGAGATCATCCGCGACCTCGAGCGCTACATCCGCACCGTCCCTGACTTCCCCAACCCCGGCATCTCCTTCAAGGACATCACGCCCCTTATCGAGAACGGGGAAGCCCTCCACGCCGCCGTGGACGCCCTCGCCCTCGCCACCTACGGCCTCGACTACGAGCGCATCCTCTCCGCCGAGGCCCGGGGCTTCGTCCTCGGCACGGCTTTAGCCTACCGAGCCCGCAAGGGCCTCATCCTGGCCCGCAAGCCCAACAAGCTCCCCCGCGAGACCATCTCCGCTGCCTACGAGCTCGAGTACGGTACCGACTCACTCGAAGCCCACGCCGACGCCATCCCGCCGGGCACCCGCGTCCTCGTCGCCGACGATTTGCTCGCCACCGGGGGCACCGCTCGCGCCATGTGCGAGCTCGTCGAGAACGCCGGCGGCATCGTCGCCGGCGTCGCCTTCCTTATAGAGCTCTCCTACCTGGGCGGCCGCGCGCGACTCGCC
>JALYGY010000261.1 GCA_030776865.1 Actinomycetota bacterium
CCCTTAACGCCGTTTCGAGAGCGTGTGCAAGGTCAATAGAACATCAAGCTAGAGGAAAGAAGAGGCAGCATGACTAAAGCAGCGATCGTGATCCTGGCGGATACGGATTCCAAGGAAGGTCTAGGCCGAGCGGCCAACGCCCTGACGGCCGCCAAGGAGTTCAAGGAAGAGGGCCACGAGGTGACCGTAGTTTTTGATGGGGCGGGCACCAAGTGGGTCGGCGAACTCTCCGATCCGGAGCACAAGTACAATGGGCACTTCGAGTCGGTGAAGGATGAGGTCGAGGGTGCCTGCGCTTATTGTGCGAGGGCCTTTGGTGTCAAGGAAGAGGTGCAAGAGAGCGGCGTCGAGCTCATGGGTGAGTTTGAGGGACATCCCAGCCTCGCCAAGCTCGTATCCCAAGGCTACCAGGTCATCACGTTTTGACACAAGGTAGGAGCATTGGGATATCTCTTGTGGCTCTGGCAGGCCATGAAGAAGAATCGGCAATTATCTCCCCTTGACGCAGGTTGCATTCCCGCCTCAGTCGTCCGCCTCTCTTTCTAGAAGCTATACTCGGATGAGGCTTTGACTATCAGAGAACCAAGGAGCAAGGAATATGGCTGAACGGCAAAACGTAGAACGCTTGGTTCTGGTATGCGGGGCGACCGGCAGCCAGGGAGGTGCGGTTGCGCAAAGCCTTCTCGATCGAGGCTTTCGGGTTCGCGCACTCACCCGCGAGCCACAGAAGCCGGAGGCACAGGCCCTAGCTGAGCAGGGCGCCGAGGTTGTCCAAGGCGATATGGATGACCGCTCCGCTATGGACCAAGTGCTTGTCGAAGGCATCTACGGCGTTTTCTCTGTGCAGAACTTCTGGGAGACCGGCTACGACCGGGAGGTACAGCAGGGCAAGACGGTTGCTGATGCGGCCAAGGCGGCCGGCGTGGAGCACTTCGTCTACAGCTCGGTTGGCAGTGCTCACCGACAGACGGGGATTCCTCATTTCGAGAGTAAGTGGGAAGTTGAGGAACATGTGCGCGAGATCGGACTTCCGTACACGATCCTCAGGCCCGTCTTCTTCATGCAGAACTGGGAGTGGATGCGCGAGCACATCCTCGGCGGTACCCTGGCCCAGCCCCTAGATCCGGACAAACCCTTCCAACAGGTGGCCGTCGAGGACGTAGGGACCTTTGCAGCCATAGCCTTTGAGCATCCGGAGGAGTGGATTGGGCGGGAGGTAGATCTTGCCGGGGACGAACAGACCATGCCCGAGATAGCCGAGACCTTCGGACGTGTCATAGGGAAGGAGATCAGCTACCATCAGGTGCCTTGGGACCAATTCGAGGAACAGATGGGCGAAGAGGGTGCCGTCATGTACCGATGGTTCAACGAGGTGGGCTACGAGGCGGACATCGCTGCCTTACGGCAAGAGTACCCTGAGCTTACTACCTTCGAGCGCTACCTCCGCAGCCACGGATGGGAGGACGTGGAGGCTCCTGCAAGGGGTTAAGCTGTACAGCAATCATGAACTTGGCGTAGGTATCGTAGGACCTCGCATTAAGTACATAATTGCCGGAGTATCGGGTCTAGACGGGACGAGCGTCGCCTGTCGGTTAAGACGGTGGCCGGGATCTTGACCTATTTGTAGTCCTAGCTGAGGTGTCGGCGGCCGGTGATCCAGGGGCATA
Organism: Actinomycetota bacterium; assembly: GCA_030776865.1. Classification (GTDB taxonomy): domain Bacteria; phylum Actinomycetota; class Rubrobacteria; order Rubrobacterales; family Rubrobacteraceae; genus JALYGY01. The sequence continues at coordinate 1,668 of JALYGY010000261.1, forward strand.
CGAATATGCCCCTCGTGACCCATTGCTACCTTAGGCCCCCCAGCTTCTTTAAGACCTTGCCCACCTTACTTTTGAGGAACGACTCGACTGAGTAGGCCGACGCCAGCTGCTGGTTGGCAATCGAGTAGGTGGGGTACACGTGGATGGTGCCCGCCAGGTCGCTCATCTTCCGTTTGTTTGAGATGGCCAGTGCCCACTCGTGGATGGATTCTCCTGCTCGTTCGGCCACCACCGTCGCACCCACCACTGTGCCGTCCTTCTTGTGCACCACCTTGATAAAGCCCTCGGTGTCGCTCTCGGTCACGGCGCGGTCCACGCGCTCCATCGGCACGAAGCGCACACCGACATCCCCGTCACGGTATTTGTTGCGCGCCTCGGTTTCGGTGAGGCCGGCACGGGCGACCTCAGGATCGGTGAAAGTCGTCCACGGCACGGATTCCGCGATAACCTTGGACGTGCCGGGGAACAGCGCGTTCCGGGCAGCGATGAACGCCTGATAGCCGGCGTAGTGGGTGAACTGTGGCCCGCCAACGACGTCGCCCGCCGCGTAGATGTGCCTGATGTTGGTGCGCAGGGAGCCGTCGACCGGGACGCCACCCTCTGTGAACTTCACGCCCGCGCGCGCCAAATCCATCGTGTCGACATTGGGTGTGCGCCCGGTTGCAACGGGCAGCGCGTCGCCCCTCGCCTTGCCCACGCCGGTCCGCGCAACAACACCGCTGTCGTCCAGCGCTACGCTCGTCACGCGCTCACCGAGGTGCAGTTCGACGCCCTCGTCGCGCAGTATCCGCGCCAGCGTTTCGGCGGCCTCGGGTTCGTCCCTGGGAAGCAGACGAGCCGGCCCCTGGAACAGGCTGACCCGCGAGCCCAACCGCCGGAAGGCCTGCGCCATCTCGACGCCGACCGGCCCGCCGCCCATCACCAGCAGGTGCTCGGGTTGCGCCTCGAGGTCATAAACTTGCTCGTAGGTGAGGTACGGTACCTCCGAGAGGCCTCGGACGCTTGGCATGGTCGGGCGCGCGCCAGCGCAGAGCAGGATCTTCTTTGCGGTGATGGTCGTCCCGCCTTCGGCGGAGGCAACAGCGAGCGTGCTCGCATCCTCGAACCTGGCCCGACCTATCCGCACATCCACACCCTCTTGCCGTAAGACCTCGGGGGTTTCGAACCGATACACCTCGGAGATGGACCGCCGGACATAGTCCATCACCTCCCTCAGGTCCACCGGCCCAACGGTGGTCACGCTCAAACCGAAGCCTGACGCATTGCGCGCTTGATGCGCTACCCTAGCAACCTTGAGTAGGGCCTTGCTGGGCACGCAACCCGTCCAGGTACAGTCGCCGCCGATGTGATCCTTCTCGATGAGTACAACCCGCGCGCCGGCCCGGGTCGCGAACCGCGCGGCGGTAATGCCGCCCGACCCGGCGCCGATGACCGCGAGATCGCAAGACGCGGTCACATCAGACTCCTTTCCGCGGATAACCTTCGCGCTTTGACCCACTTCGCGCACACAAGACGAACCCACGGAGATCGGTTGAGAAGCTGGGGCTGATAGCGTATGGGCACCTCAAAGTACAGTAATTCTATCGAGCAGGGAGCCGGAAGTGAGCCAGGACAGCAGTACCCTAACCTAATCATCCCGCTCTACGTAGTGTGTGATCAGAAGAGCTTCTGGGCAATGGATAGAGAAACGTTATGAGCATTGATGAAAGACCTCGCGGGTCAGGGTCCTTAGAGTATAGGTCTCCCGGTTCTCCATTGTTTAAGTGTGTCACCCGCTGGAAAAGGAGTCCCTAGCGTTAGGGAAAGCGGTTGGCTATACGGCGAGTAGGCGTAAGGAGGCGATAAGTGGACAGGGTAGAAGACATCTCCAGGGAGAAACTCAAAGAGAAGATGGATCGCGGGGATGACTTCGTGCTCGTCGAGACCCTCGACGAGGAACATTACGAATTTGCCCACCTGCCGGGCGCAATCAACCTACCGCCGGGACAAACGGACCGGGCACAGGAGTTGATCCCCGACAAGGGGGCCGAGGTCGTCGTCTACTGCGCGAGCCCGCCCTGAACGAAGTCCGAGGAGGCCGCCCGGGAGCTGGTGGCCATGGGTTACGAAAACGTACGCCATTACGCAGGGGGTAAGCAGGACTGGATGAGGCACGATCTGCCGGTCGAAGGCGAACGCTCGGAGAGATAGTAGAGACCGTCCAGCGCTCGCCGAACCTCCTTTCGGAGCTCTGGCCCCCTTGCGACCAAGGCACAACAGGAGATAACCATGGCCGATGATCCAGTCTCCCGGCGTACCTTGAGAGTCCAAGGACAGGAGCTCAGTTACCTTCGTGCCGGTGAAGGATCTCCGCTTCTGTTACTCCATGGCACTTACTGGAGC
>JALYGY010000262.1 GCA_030776865.1 Actinomycetota bacterium
GACAAGATGGCCTGTCCCTGCCACGAGAAGGCCCATCCCTCTGGTAGCGGCGCGGACCACCCGAGAAAGATCAGCAGCAGCCCCAAAGCTATGAGCACCAGGCTTGCGGCGCACAGCGACCAGGCGAGCCGGACGGCCCAGGAATTGCTCCCTGTCACCCGGAGCTCCCTGCTCTACGGAGGCTGCGTGTGGCCGTAATCGACGGTTCCCGTTCGGGATTCACCCCTGAACTCCTCCTGAGGCTGACCGCTTTGATCAGGGACCAGGATCGCCAGTAATTCTACTTCACCACTCTAGGGGCGGGGTTCTGCGCCGCACCCTTCCGCGACAGGAGCGCGTAGCCAAGGGCCAGCCAGAGGAGGCCGAGCGCGATGCCTCCCCATCCGTAGGAGCTGAGCAGGAATACGACTAGGGGGACGTACGCGAGGAGCAGCACGCCGCACCAGCGCGGCAGTACGTTCGCCCACAGGGTGGCTATGCCAAGCAGCGGGAACCCCACGAGCCAGCCCAAGAGGCCCGAGACGAAGACCGAGCTAAGGACGGTCTCGCCGAGCGCGTCCTTGGTGATGATCGCGATCACGGTGATCGCACACAAGAGGGCCGTCCCGAGAAAGGCCACTATGAAGCCCGCCTTTCCCAGCCGTCCGTAACGTGGCGCCTGCCGGGCGCGGAGCCCCAGGAGCGCCCCCAGCATGCCCGCCTCGGCGACGGCGTGGGCAGATTCGATTAGGTACATGGCAGTCGAGCCCAGAGGCCCGGCGCCTGCTTCCGGGTACACCAGAGCGAAATGTACGATCCCGGAGGCTGCCCAGGCCCCTCCGGCCAGCACGGCCGCCAACCCGCCCCAGCGTACGAGATCCATCCCCGTTCGCCGGGGGTTGCTCATATCAAGTGTGTTCGCCACCGCCAACTCCTTTCCTATCGAGGTTTACTGCATCCACGGCTGCGCCCCGACCGGCGCTGTTTCGGCGGCGGAAGCTACGCGCAGTCGCCCCCAGTCCGCGTCCGACATCGCGAGCACCCCCACGCCCGTGGCGCCGAGCCCGACCGCGATGAGCGCGTGGAGGACGCCGACGGCGAGCATGCTCTCCGACGCCGGGGTGAAGCTGTTGACGATATACAGCACCGTACCCAGGAGGAAGAGGGCCGCCGCCCAGCGGTACGTCACGCGCGCCCGGTAGAGGCCGATGCTCAGGAGGAGCATCCCCAGCAGGCCCCCGACCAGGAACATCAGGACGTAGACGATGGTGTCCGGGGACATCACCCAGTGCTCGATGAACCGCACCATCTCGCCTCGGTCGATCTCGGAGGTGCTCGCCGCCCCCATAAAGCCGTAATACCTGGCGTTGTGGGCCGCCCAGCCGAGGAAGGCAATCAGGGCGAGCCCGCCACCGAGATGGCCAAGGACGGTGCCGCGTTCCCGCAGCAGGTGCATCAAGCCGAGCACGGCGGGCACGAACAGGACCACGCCGACCATGTTCAAGACGGTCGCCACCTGCCACCGTCCGGAGTTCGCGGCTATGGCGGCGAGCTGCTCGCTACCCTCCCTCACCCCGCCCTCGATGGAGAGACGGATCACGTCCGACCCACCGAAGGCGAGCGGCGCGGCGATCAGACAAAGCCCAGCCAGCGTCCGGCGGAAGTTGTTGGCGTCGTTTATCTTCAGCACCCGGTCCTCCTTTTCTCTGCTTGCCGCTAAGACTCTAGGAGGCATCGCGTCCCACCGTCAGAGGTAGAAGTCCCGATTTCCTCGGGAACGGTTCCCTGACTTTGGGAACGGCCCCCAGAACACTCGTCTTGATGCGGCGTCCGAGGGTTCATACAATACACATCAGGAGGTGTATGAATATGCGCACGAACATCGTGCTCGATAAAGAGTTGGTAGAAGAGGCGTTCCGGTACGCGGGGGTCAGGACAAAGCGGGAGCTGGTGGATCTGGCGCTCAGGGAGTTTGTGGAGAACCACCGGCGCAAGGACGTGCGGGAGTTGCGGGGGAAGGATTTGATCCGCCCTGATTACGATTACAAAGCTCTGCGAGAGGGCCGCTGACCTTGTACCTTGTCGACACCTCCGTATGGATAGGCTACATGCGCGGGGAAGAGAACGAGGCTACCGGCCGCTTTGTGGAGGTAGTGGAGCGCGGACATCCGTTCGGTATAACCGGCGTCATCTACCAGGAGCTCTTGCAAGGCGCCGCTTCCAAGACAAAGTTCGACTACCTCGCGGAGTATCTGAGCACGCAGCGCTTCTACCATCCCCGGAACCCTGTCGAGAGCTACGGGGAGGCTGCGCTCATCTACTTCCGCTGTCGACGGGCTGGGGTGACGGTTCGCTCGTCGGTAGACTGCTTGATCGCGTGCATCGCCATCGAGCACGACCTCATGTTGCTGCACGACGACAGCAACTTCGAGAACATGGCGGGAGTGATAGCCGAGCTTACCCTCGCCTGAGCTAGACGCTTCTGGTTCGTATGGTGAAGCTGCCCCTGTACGCCGGGGCCGGGATAGCCGAGGTCTGGACTGCGCCGAGCCCCTTCACAACTCCTACGAGCCGGTCACGGCGGCGTGAAGGAGACGGACTGTCGCCTCTCGCACCGTATCCGGTCTCTCCCTCACGCCGGACCATATTCTGGACTGACCGGGGCTTCTTCACGCGCCTGTGGGAGCGACCGGATCAAGGCGTATGTAACCCTTACTGGTATACTCATAATGGCAATCTTCAGGGCTCTCTCATGGACAATCGGAAAGGCAGGGAGCATGCAATACAACGACTCCTTTGGCGCACGCACGAGCCTCACAACAGGCACTGGTGACGTGGAGATCTACAGCCTCAAGAAGGTGGACGGGAGGGTTGGGGGCGACGTTTTCTCGCTACCGTTCTCCATCCGGGTGATCCTCGAGTCGCTCGCGCGAACCTGTGGGGGCAGGTTCGTCTCGGAGGAGGACGTGGAGGCCCTCGCTTCCTGGCCGGAGTCGGTGGGGGAGGAGCTGGCGTATCTGCCGGCGCGCGTGGTGATGCAGGACTTCACCGGGGTGCCGGCGGTCGTGGACCTCGCGGCGATGCGGAGCGCGATGCAGGAGGTCGGGGGGGACCCGAAGAGGATCAACCCTCTGGTGCCGACCGACCTCGTGATAGACCACTCGGTGCAGGTGGACGCCTTCGGGACGCCGGCGGCCCTGCAGTTCAACGCCGAGCGTGAGTTCGAGCGCAACCGCGAGCGCTACGAGTTCCTCAAGTGGGGTCAGCAGGCCTTCGACAACTTCACCGTCGTACCGCCGGCGACCGGGATCATCCACCAGGTCAACCTGGAGTACCTGGCCAGGGTCGTGCAGGTCAAGGACGGCGTCGCCCTCCCCGACACCCTTGTGGGCACCGACAGCCACACGACCATGATCAACGGCCTCGGCGTCCTCGGCTGGGGTGTGGGGGGGATCGAGGCGGAGGCCGTAACGCTTGGCCAGCCCTACTACATGCTCGTCCCCGAGGTGATCGGCTTCAAGCTGAGGGGCGCTTTGCGCGAGGGCGTGACCGCGACCGACCTGGTCCTCACCGTGACCCAGATGCTCCGCTCTCACGGCGTCGTCGGCAAGTTCGTCGAGTTCTACGGCGAGGGCCTGTCCATGCTCTCGCTGCCCGATCGGGCGACGATAGCGAACATGGCCCCGGAGTACGGCGCGACGTGCAGCTTCTTCCCCGTAGACGCCGAGACGACGAAGTACCTGCTGGGCACGGGCAGGAGCAGGGAGCTCGCGGACCTCGTCGAGGCGTACACAAAGGAGCAGGGGCTCTACCGCACCGACGAGACGCCGGACCCACGCTTCTCGGAGACCCTGGAGCTCGACATGGACACCGTCGAGTCGAGCCTCGCAGGTCCGCGGAGGCCGCAGGACCGTATCGCTCTCGCCGACGTGAGATCTACGTTCCGAGCGGCGTTCGCAGAGATAATAGATCACTTCGACGAAGACCCGTGTGCGGACCCCGACTGCTCGCCCGATGAAGCGTCAGAGGAGTCTTTCCCTGCGAGTGATCCGCCGGCGGCGATGACCGGCGTCACCAGCGAGGGCGAAGACCCGCTCCAGTATCCCGAGTCGCCTGGCGCTTCCACCACCGAGGAACGCCCCAACGGCGCCGTGGCGGTGACCCTCGACGGTCAGGAGGCCTCCATCACGCACGGCTCGGCGGTCATCGCGGCGATCACGAGCTGCACCAACACCTCGAACCCCTCGGTCATGATCGGGGCCGGGCTCCTGGCGAAAAAGGCGGTCGAGAAGGGCCTGAAGGTTGCGCCGCACGTCAAGACGAGCCTCGCGCCGGGCTCGAAGGTGGTCACGGAGTATCTGCAGACCTCTGGCCTGTTGCCCTACCTCGAAGAGCTCAAGTTCGACGTAGTTGGCTACGGGTGCACGACGTGCATCGGCAACTCGGGGCCTCTTCCGGAGCCGATCTCGAAGGCCGTCGAGGAGAACGACCTCGTCGTCGCAGCCGTCCTCTCGGGTAACCGCAACTTCGAGGGACGCATCAACCCCGACGTGCGGGCGAATTACCTGGCGTCCCCACCGCTCGTCGTCGCCTACGCCCTTGCGGGCACGGTGGATGTGGATCTCGCGAATGACCCCGTAGGCTACGGGGAGAGCGGCGAGCCGGTGTACCTGAAGGACATCTGGCCGTCGCAGGAGGAGGTGGCACGGGAGATCGAGGGCGCCCTCGACCCCGAGATCTACAACAGGCAGTACGCCAACGTCTACACCGGCAACGAGCAGTGGAACGCCGTTGACGTCCCCTCCGGCGACCTCTACGAGTGGGACCCCGACTCGACCTACATCCAGGAGCCGACCTTCTTCAAGGGCCTCTCGCCCGAGCCCGAGCCGTTAACGGACATAGAGGGCGCCCGCGCTCTCGTGAAGGTCGGCGACTCGGTGACGACGGATCACATCTCGCCAGCGGGCGCGATCCCCTCGAAGAGCCCCGCAGGCCAGTACCTTATCTCGAAGGGCGTCGATCCCAGGGACTTCAACTCCTACGGTAGCCGCCGCGGCAACCACGAGGTCATGGTTCGCGGCACCTTCGGTAACATCCGCCTCAGAAACCAGCTCGTCTCTAGAGAGGGAGGTCACACCGTCCACTTCCCTGACGGGGAGGAGACCACTGTATACGAAGCCTCGATAAGGTATCAGGAAGAGGGTGTCCCCCTGATCGCGCTCGCGGGTAAGGAGTACGGCACGGGCTCTTCGCGCGATTGGGCGGCGAAGGGGTCGTTCCTTCTCGGCATAAGGGCCGTCATCGCCGAGAGCTTCGAGCGCATCCACCGCTCGAACCTGATCGGGATGGGCGTCCTCCCGCTGCAGTTTACCGAGGGCGAGAACGCCGACTCCTTGGGCCTGACCGGTCGCGAGACCTACGACGTAGAGGGCCTCGCCGACCTCTCGCCCGGCGCGGAGCTGACCGTAGAGGCTACGGGTGAAGGTGGCGAGACCAATGAGTTCAGGGTGAGGGCACGCGTGGACTCACCGGTGGAGGTCGAGTACCTGAGAAACGGCGGCATCCTGCAGACGGTGCTGCGCCAGCTCCTGAAAGAAGATGGCTAAGGGAGGGGAATCCTTGCCTGAAAAGGTCCTTGTGACGCGCGAGATCCCCGAGGCGGGCCTCTATCTCCTCGAGGACTTCGCCGTGAGTGTTCTCTTCGAGCGTCCCCCCGAGCGCGGCGAGCTCCTCGAGGCCATCCGTGGCATGGACGGCGTGCTCTCGACCGCCACCGAGAAAATAGACGGCGAGGTCCTGGACGCCGCGGGTGACGACCTGAAGGTGGTCGCCAACATGGCCGTCGGCTACGATAACATAGATGTGAGGGCCGCCCGGGAGAGGGGCGTAGTCGTCACCAACACGCCCGGCGTTCTCGACGAGACCACAGCCGATGTAGCCTTCATGCTCATGCTCGCCGCGGCGCGACGCCTGGGCGAGGGGGAGCGGTTGCTGCGGGCCGGAGAGTGGGAGTGGTGGGGGCCGAAGCAGCTTCGGGGCCTAGACGTGTGGGGCAAAAAACTCGGGATCTTGGGCCTGGGACGCATAGGCCAGGCCGTAGCCCGCCGCGCGAAGGGGTTCGGCATGGAGATCCTCTACCACAACCGCTCCCGCAATGAAAGCGCCGTGAAGGAGCTCGGAGCGCGCTACCTCGAGCTGCGAGATCTCCTCAGCGAGAGCGACTTCATCTCCATCCACACCCCGCTCACCGACGAGACCCGGCACCTCATAGGGGCGGAGGAGCTCGAGAGCATGAAACCTGGAGCCGTCCTCGTCAATACCTCGCGCGGCCCCGTGGTGGACGAGGGAGCTCTAGCCGATGCCCTCGCGTCCGGGCGCATCTTCGCAGCGGGGCTCGACGTCTACGAGGAGGAGCCCAAAGTACACCCCAAGCTCCTCGAACTGGAGAACGTCGTCCTCGCCCCGCACATCGGCAGCGCCTCCATCGAGACCCGCGACAAGATGGCGACGCTCGCGGCGGAGAACCTGCGGGCTGTGTTGCGGGGCGAGCAGCCAAAGACCCCGGTCGAGGCGTAGGGAGATGCGCCGTTGGCTTCGAGGGGTCACGTCGCGGCTGTCACGGGGACAGCCCGTGGCATCGGACGAAGGGTGGCCTTCGCGCTGGCCGAAAGCGGCTACGCTATAGTCGCCAACGATCTCGACGCCCCCCGAGGAGACGCTCGAGGAGTTGGAGCGACTCGGCGCTAACGCTCTATCCGTCCCCGGCGACGTCTCGGACGAGGGAGCCACAGAGCGCCTTTGTCAATGGCCACACCCTCTCTGTGGACGGCGGCTGGTTCGGCGACGGGGGCTGGGAGAGCCTAAGGCGGCGCAAGCAGCCGCCGTAGCCCGCCACCGCTGTCAGACGCCGTAGGAAGAGTCCTTTCTCTCCATGAATATCTGGGGACACCCGAGCTCTGCGAAGCCGTAGCTCCGGTAGAGCTCGTGGGCGTCCCTGGTGGCGAGCATCCACCGCCGCAAGCCTTGGAGGTCGGGGTGGGAGAGGATTACTCTGACGAGCCACTTCCCGATTCCGCGTCCCCTGTGCGCCTCCAGGACGAAAACGTCGGCGAGGTAGGCGAAGGTAGCGCGGTCGGTGATCACCCGCGCGAAGCCTACCTGCTCCGCGTCCCTGTACACGCCGAAACAGAGCGAGTTCTTGATCGAACGCCTCACGACGTCTTCTGGGACGCCCGCGGCCCAGTAGGATTCCTTGAGGTAGTCGTGGACCACGCCGAGGTCCAGCTCCGAGGGGTCGGTGCTTATGCGGTAGCCGTTCTTGTCCGGCAACATCGGGGCTCTAGTCCGGGATGGTGACCTTCTCAAGGCCCTCTTCTGCAGGAGGGTATTGCGGTCCCATGGCCTCTAAAGTGTCGGCGATGGTGCGGGCGACGACGAGGTTGCGGTACCACTTCTTGTTGGCTGGAACGACGTACCAGGGGGCGTGCTCGGTGGAGCAGTTGCTTATGGCGTCCTCGAAGGCGGCCTGGTATGCGTCCCAGAGCGCTCGCTCCTTGATGTCGTTGCTGGAGAACTTCCAGCGCTTCTCCGGATCGTCGAGGCGGGCCTGGAGACGCCGCCTCTGCTCGTCCTTGGAGATGTGGAGGAAGAACTTCAGCACGGTGATGCCGCCAGCGGTGAGGGTGCGCTCGAAGTCGTTGATGATCCCGTAGCGCGGCCGCCACACCTCCTCGGGCACGAGGTCCTTTACGCGCACTATGAGGACGTCCTCGTAGTGGGAGCGGTTGAAGATGCCGATCCTGCCCTTCGCCGGGACGCTCTTGTGGTAGCGCCAGAGGAAGTCGTGGTTGGCCTCCTCAGCGCTCGGGGCCTTGAACGACGATACCCGACATCCCTGCGGGTTTATGACCTCGAAGACGTGCTTGATCGTGCCGTCCTTGCCGCCGGTGTCCATAGCCTGGAGCACGATGAGCAGCCCCCGCCGGTTCTCGGCGTACAGGCGCTCCTGCAAGTCCCGGATGCGCCGCCGCTGAGCCTCGAGCTCCTTCTTTACGTCCTTTTTCCTGCGGTAATGCTCGGTCTGGCCCGGGTCTATCTCCGCCAGGGATACCCTCTCCCCCGGCTCCACCCGGTAGCGCGGGTAGCCCGGTCGCGGCGGCGGGTCTTTTACTACGGCCCTCTCGGGCGCCGCCGTCCGGGCGACGGTGCCGTCTCGCAGATCGCTCTTCTCACTCACGGATCATCTCCCTCCCCGCACATGGCGGTACTACTCGCCCCGCACGAATACCGCGCGCGCCAGAGACTCCCCGAGGGCGTGCGACCCTCCGTCCTCGTCCTCGACGGTGACGACGCCGTCCAGGGCCCGCACCTCTCTTACGCTCAACAGACGCCCCGGAACGAGCCCGCGGTCGCCGAGGTGATCCAAGACCGACGCGTCCTCGTCACTCACCTTGGCGATGCGAACCCACCGGCCAGCCGCCGCTTCGCCCAGGGGGAAGGAATCGTCCGGCACCAGGCTACCGTCAGCGTCCGGGATGGGCCCGCCGTGGGGGTCGCGGCCGGGATGACCGAGAAACTCGGCCAGCCGCTCCGTAAACCCGTCCGTAACCGCGTGCTCCAGACGCTCGGCCTCCGCGTGTACCTCCTCCCAAGAGTAACCCAGGTGCTCGAGTAAGAAGGTCTCGATCAGGCGGTGCCGCCGCACCAGCCGCAGAGCCTCCCCTCGACCGCGCTCCGTCAGCGAAGCCCCCCGGTAGCGCTCGTACTCGGCCAGCCCCATCTCCTGTAAGCGCACGAACATGTTGGAGACCGAGGCCGGCGAGACAGAAAGCCGCGCCGCTACGTCCTTCGTGGAGGCAGCACCCGTCCCAGCGACCTCCCATACCGCCTTGACGTAGTCGCCAACCGAGGAGGAAGGATAATGGTCAGTGACCTCAGCCATCATAGCGCTAATATTAGGAGACACAAATCTTTTTATCAAGTATGTGCCAGCTTGACTATTTGGACAATAGCGTAATATATTTAGATGGGGCTAAATATTCGCTGTTGAACGAGAAGAGGTTTGTATGGGCGGTATTAGGTATGGGATCCTGGGGGGAGGCTGGTCTTTGTGGTAGGGGCTTTCGCGGGACTATCGCCGGTCTTGCAGGCGTTCCTCGCTACGATGTTCACGTGGGGGATGACCGCGGCGGGGGCGGCTCTGGTATTCGGCACCAAGAACGTGCCCCGCAAGCTTCTGGACTCGATGCTGGGGTTTGCTGCGGGGGTCATGATCGCGGCGAGCTTCTGGTCGCTCTTGGCCCCGGCGATAGAGCTCTCGGAGGCAGGTTCGCTGCCGGTGTGGGTACCGCCCGTCATAGGGTTTCTGGCTGGCGGCCTCTTTTTGCGGGGTCTAGACGGGGTGCTCCCCCACCTCCATCCAGGGATGAAGGTGTCCGAGGCTGAGGGCCTCCACACCACATGGCGGAGGAGCGTGCTCCTGGTATCCGCCATAACGCTCCACAACATCCCCGAGGGGCTGGCTATCGGGGTCGCGTTCGGGGCTGTGGGGCTCGGCATAACCGAGGGCGTTCCGGGAGCCTCCCTGGGCGCTGCGGTCGCGCTGGCGATCGGCATCGGGTTGCAGAATTTCCCGGAGGGTACGGCCGTCTCCATGCCCCTGCGGCGCGAGGGGATAAGCCGGGGCAAGAGCTTTTTCTACGGCCAGCTCTCGGCGATGGTCGAGCCGGTGGCGGCGGTAGCCGGAGCGGCGGCAGTACTCTTCGCCAGGCCCATCCTGCCCTACGCCCTGGCATTTGCGGCCGGGGCGATGATCTTCGTGGTCGCCGAGGAACTCATTCCCGAGGCCAAGCGGGGCAGCCCGGACATAGCCGCCCTCTCTCTCATGGTCGGTTTCTCGGTCATGATGAGCCTGGATGTCGCGCTCTCTTGAGCTCTCTCAGCTGAGAAGAGGTATCAGGCCGCAGGCTTCTCAGCCACTTTACCTGTAGCCTTGTACCCAAAACCTGATGCCTGAGACCTTCAGAGAGTTGAAACGCTGAGAAGCTGTATACTGCCGCCGAGGTGAGGATCCGGGGCCAGCGGGGTCGAATGGGGAGCGCTAGTGGCTGAGGGCTCTAAAGAACGCTCCAGGGGGCTCGCGGTCTGGTCCTGGGTTCTCTACGACTTCGCGAACACCATATTCTCGATCAGTATCTTGAGCTTCTTCTTCCCGATCTGGCTCGGCGGCGAGATCGGGAGGGGCAGCGAGGCGGTCTTCAACGGCGCGACGGCGGTCTCGGCTCTGCTCGTGTTGCTGACGGCCCCCGTTCTGGGGGCGATGGCGGATCTGAGGCAGCGCCGGGTTCCGTACCTCGTGGTCCTCACCCTGATCTCCGTTTCTCTCACGGCGCTGCTGGATGTCGCGGGCGGGGTGATCGTGGCGGTGGCGCTGTTCGTGGCGGCGGATCTGGCCTACCAGTCGGCGCAGGTCTTCTACAATGCGCTTCTGCCGGGCGTCGCGGCGGGACGCGGGGCCGGGCGCGTCAGCGGCTACGGCACCGCCGCGGGCTACGTGGGCACCATTCTCGCCCTCGTCGTCCTCACCTTTTTCGTCTCCGAGGCCGAGGCCGCCCGCTCCCTGCTCGGACCTCTCGGAGGCTGGGTAGAGACCGGTGAGGAGCCCAACTCGAACGCCTTCGTGCCCACGGCGGTTCTATATCTGCTGTTCAGCTTGCCCGCCTTCTTCTTCGTGCCGGACCCCGTGGTGCGGGCGCCGAGGCCCGTGGCGCTGGGGGTGGCCTACCGGGATGTGATCTCCACCGTGAAGAACATACGCGGCTACACGGGCGTGGGTACGTTCATTCTGGCGACCATTCTCTACATGGACGCTGCCAACACGGCGGTCTCCAACATGGCCCTCTACGGTCAGAGGGTGTTCGGGATGGAGAGCGCGCAGATAAGAAACCTGCTGCTCTTCTCGACGGTGTTCGCCGTCGTGGGATCTGCCGCAGCCGGGTTCGCCACGGACAGGGCCGGACCCAAGAAGACGCTACTCGCCACCCTCGCGCTGTGGCTCGTCTCCATCGCGCTCGTCTCGGCGGCTTTGGGTCCCTGGATGTTGTTTCTCGCGGGTCCCCTCGTGGGCATCGCGCTGGGTGGAACGTGGACCACGAGCCGGGTGATGCTCGTCGCCCTCTCGCCGCCCGAGAAGGTGGGCGAGTTCTTCGGGCTCTTCTCGCTCGCCGGCAGGTTCTCCGCGGTCATGGGGCCAGCGCTCACGGCCCTCCTGCTCTTCGTCTTGGGGGGTCTCGGGGCGGCTGCCTACCGGATCTCCGTGGGCTCTTTGCTCCTGATCATGGGTCTGGGAATCCTCTTGCTCCTCCGCGTCCCCGACGTCCGCCCGGAAACGACCGTGGAGGAGTACGCGCCGCTGATGCAAGGTGAATAGAGACTCTGAGGAGCGAGAAGGGGGGTGGGAGCATGACGCGCGCTGACAGAGACCGGGCGAGACTCGTCGCGCTCCGGGGGCAGGTCGTCACCGACTACGAGGTCTGGCCGGAGGGGACCGTCCTCCTCGAGGGCGGGTACATCCGGGAGGTGAGCCCGGGCGACTCCCAGCTCGCCGACGAGGTTCACGAACACGAGGACTCCCTGCTCCTGCCGGGCTTCGTGGACCTCCAGGTCAACGGCGCCTTCGGTGTGGACGTGGCGACGGAGCCCTCCCGCGTGGCCGAGCTCTCGGAGAGGTTGCTCTCGACGGGGACGACCTCCTACCTGCCGACCGTCATCTCTTCCCCAGAGGGCCTCTACGAAGAGGTTCTACCCCGGCTCGCCGCCGCGACCGGTGGTCCCGCCTCCGGCGCCGAGGTACTCGGCGTTCATCTCGAAGGGCCGTTCATCAACCCGAGGAAGAGGGGTGCGCACGCCGCCGCCCACGTTGTACCCCCTGATCCCGGGCTGCTCGCTCACCTCCTCGACCTCGCCCCGGTGCGCATGATCACCGCCGCCCCCGAGCTCGAGGGTGCGGGCGAACTCATGACGCTCGCCTCGAGGCGCGGGGTGGCCGTCTCGGCCGGCCACTCCGACGCCCCGTTCGAGCTCGCCTACGAGGCGTTCGACGCATCGGTAGCCGGGGTCACCCACCTCTTCAACGCGATGAGCGCCATGCACCACCGCGAACCGGGGCTCCCCGGGGCTGCCTTCGCCCACCCGAGGGTCGTCTGCGGTCTCATCGCCGACGGGCTCCACGTCCACCCCGAGTTGGTCGGCCTCACCTTCCGCATGCTCGGACCCGACCGCCTCTGCCTGACGACGGACGCCATAGCCGCCGCCGGCATGGGCGAAGGGGAGTACCGCCTGGCCACGCGGACCGTCTACATGGACGGCGGCGTCCCGAGGCTCGGCAGCGGGGCGATCGCCGGCAGCGTCCTAACCATGAACGAGGCCCTCCGGAACATCCTGGCCTTCACCGGCTGCACCTTCCCCGAGGCCGCCCGCATGGCCTCGACCACCCCGGCGCGGCTCATCGGGGAGGGTAGGCGCAAGGGCCGTCTCACCCCCGGCTACGACGCTGACGTGACGGTGCTCGGCCCGGATCTCTCCGTAGAGGCCGTCTGGCAGGGCGGCAAGCGAGTTTACGAGAAGAGAGAGGGGAGAATACGGTGAGAAGGGCTGTGCACGGCGTGACGGTCGAGTGCGTTAAGGGGGACATTACAGCGCAGAACGACGTGGCGGCGATCGTCAACGCGGCGAACGCCGAGCTGCGGAGCGGGGGAGGTGTGGCCGGCGCAATCCACCGCGCCGCCGGCCCGGGGCTCGAAAGAGAGGCTCGCCCACTCGCCCCGATAAGACCGGGCGAGGCCGTCATAACCGGCGGCCATGGCCTCCCGAACGATTACGTCATCCACGCTCTAGGTCCCGTCTACGGTCAGGACCGTCCCGAGGCGGAGTTGCTGGCCCACTGCTACCGCAACGCTCTAGCGCTCGCCGAGCGGCACGGGATAGACTCCATCGCCTTCCCGGCCATCTCGACCGGTGTCTTCGGCTATCCCGTAGAGGAGGCCGCGGAGGTGGCGCTGGGTGCGGTCCTCGAAGAGACCGAGAAGCTGGAGCGCGTGCGCCTGATCCGGTTCGTCCTCTTCGGCGAGAGGGACTTCGAGGTTCACGAAAGGGTCCTCTCCGAGATACGGTAGAGGCGGTGAGTAAGGGACGGAGGAGGAAGGTGAGATCGAGCTGCCGGGTCTGGAGCGCTGGGCCAGAGCCGATCCTCCCGCGAGCAACCGCCGGCGAGTTTCGCTAGGATGTTTGGTGCCGGCGGCTGAGTGGAGGGGGGCCGCCGGCCCTTCTCTATTCCCCCCGAAGTCCCGCCATCCTTCCGCAAGCCGCTGTCAGAGCGCTGCCTCTCGGCGGAGGGCGGCTATTGTCCCTTTGTCGTAGCCGAGCTCCCCGAGTATCCCGTCGGTGTGCTCGCCGAGCGCGGGGATCTGGCGCATGACGGGGTCGGCGTCAGTCATCGCCACCGGCGGCAGGAGGGCGCGCAGAGGGCCTGCTTCAGAGCCGACCTCGCGCCAGCGGTCGCGGGCTGCTAGCTGGGGGTGCTCGATGAACTCCGGGACGGTCCTCATCCTGGCGTTGGCGATCCCGGCCCTCTCGAGTCGCTTTATGGCCTCTTCGGAGGAGAGTTCTGCGAGGATGGCCGAGATCTCCTCCTCGAGGGCTTCGCGGTTCTCTACCCTGCGCGAGTTGTCGTCGAAGAGCTCGTCGTTCGCCATCTCGGCCCGCCCCAGGACCGCCTCGCAGAACCTCTCCCACTCCCGCTCGTTCTGGATGCCGAAGAAGATCTGCTCCCCGTCGCCGCACTCAAAGGGACCGTAAGGGGCTATGGAGGCGTGTCGAGCCCCGCTGCGGGGCGGTTCTTTTCCGCCGTACATAGCGTAGTAGGCGGGGAAGCCCATCCACTCACCCAGAGCCTCGAAGAGCGAGATCTCCAGGGCGGTGCCCTCGCCGGTTCGCTCGCGCCTTAGAAGAGCCGCGAGGATGCCCGAGTAGGCGTACATGCCGCAGGCTATGTCCGCGACCGCGATACCGACCTTCGAGGGACTTTCGGGGGTGCCGGTGATGGAGACGAGACCGGCTTCGCACTGCACCAGGAGGTCGTAGGCCTTTTTGTCGCGGTACGGTCCCGACGAACCGTAGCCCGAGACGTCGCAGACGATCAGCTGGGGATACCTCTCCCGCAGAGCCTGCGTCCCGAAGCCGAGCCTCCCTGAAGCGCCGGGCGCGAGGTTCTGGACGAAGACGTCGGACCGTTCGAGCAGGCGTTCCAGAACCTCTCGTGCACCTTCCTTTTTGAGATCCAGGGTCAGGGACTCCTTGGAGCGGTTGAGCCAGACGAAGTGGCTGGAGAGACCCTTGACGGTGGAGTCGTAGGAGCGGGCGAAGTCGCCTACCTGCGGCCGCTCGACCTTTATGACCCGCGCGCCGAGGTCGGCGAGCTGGCGGGTGGCGAAGGGGGCGGCGACCGCCTGCTCCAATGAGACGACGGTTATGCCTTCGAGCGGTAGCACTCCTAGAAGGACCTCGGCAGGCCGAGGACGTGCTCGGCCACGTAGGAGAGGATCAGGTTGGTGGAGATGGGCGCGACCTGGTAGAGCCTGGTCTCGCGGAACTTGCGCTCGATGTCGTACTCGGCGTCGAAACCGTAGCCGCCGAAGGTCTGTACCGTTACGTTGGCCGCCTCCCACGAGGCGTCGGCGGCCAGCAGCTTCGCCACGTTCGCCTCGGCGCCGCAGGGTTCTTTCCGATCAAAGGTGGAGGCGGCCTTCTCTACCATGAGCGAGGCCGCCTCCACACTCGCGTACGCCCGCGCTATAGGGAACTGGACGCCCTGGTTCTGCCCGATGGGCCCGCCGAAGACCTCGCGCTCTTTGGCCCGCTCGGTGGCACGGTCTACAAAGAAGCGGCCGTCGCCGATGCACTCGGCGGCGATCAGGATGCGCTCGGCGTTCATCCCGTCGAGGATGTATCGGAAACCCTCCCCTTCCTCACCCAGCAGGTTCTCTCGGGGGACCCGCAAGCCTTCGAAAAGAAGTTCGCTGGTGGCGTTGTTCATCATGACGCGGCGGGGTCTGACCACGAGGCCGCGGGCTTCGCGCAGATTCACGAGAAAGACCGAGAAACCCTCTGTGTGCTTCTCGACATCTTCGAGGGGCGTGGTGCGGGCTAGGAGGATCATGAGGTCCGAGTGCTCCACCCTGGAGATGTAGATCTTGCGCCCGTTCACCACGTAGTGGTCGCCCTCGCGCGTCGCGGTCGTCCGTATGGAGGTCGTGTCGGTCCCGGCCTCCGGCTCGGTGACGGCGAACGCTTGGAGCCTGAGCTCCCCCGAGGCTATCCTGGGCAGGTACTCGCTCTTCTGCCGCTCCGAGCCGTGCCTGAGGAGCGTCCCCATCGTGTACATCTGGGCGTGGGCGGGACCGGCGTTGGCGCCGCTACGGTTCACCTCCTCCAGGATCGCGCAGGCCGCCGAGAGGTCGAGACCCATCCCGCCGTACTCCTCCGGTATGAGCGCTGCGAGGTAGCCCGCCTCGCCCATCGCCCCGACGAACTCCTCCGGGTAGCGGCGCTCGGCGTCGAGCTCTCGCCAATACTCGTTCGGGAAGCGGGCGCACACCTCCCTCACGCCGCGACGCAGTTCCTCGTGGGCCACGCTCATTCGGCGCCTCCGGGTCTGGCCGTCTTTGGGG
>JALYGY010000263.1 GCA_030776865.1 Actinomycetota bacterium
CTCCCGCACAAAGAGCGGGGTCATGTAGAGCTGGTAGTCGTGGAGGAGGATGACAGGCGACCCTTCGCCCTCGACGGTGCGCGAGACGGCCTCCGCGAAGTTGCGGTTGACGGGGACGTAGCCCTCCCCCCAGGCACGCTTCGTGTCCTCGCCCAGAGTGGGGGCGTAAGGCAGATCGTAGAGGCCGTGCTGGACAAACCAGAGGAGGGGGTTGGCCAGGTGATTGTACATGAGGTCGTAGGCGCGCGCGCCGTGCTCGACGAAGGTCACGCGCAGGTCTTCCACCTCGTAGGGCGCTGCTTCCCGGGAGACGCGCACGTCCTCCTCGCCCTGGGCCGAGGCGATCCAGACCGTGTTCTCGTTGCGCCTGGAGACCGCGTTCAGGGCGGTGACGAGCCCCCCGGCCCCCCTTGAGTAAGTCCTCTCCCCCGACTCCGACCGCGAGAAGGTCACCGGTGCCCGGTTGGAGACCATCACGATACCTTCGCCTCGTGCCACCTCCACCCGCCGTTACATCCCGAGCAGTCTAGCGAAAAGCTTCAGGTCGTCGCGCAGTTGGCGCGGGATCAGGTAGTGCTCGCGCACGTGCTCCTTACCCTGGCGGCCCATCTCGCGGGCGAACTCCGGGTCTCCGAGGAGCTTGACGCAGGCCGCGGCTGCCTCGGGGATGGTGTCGATAAGGATGCCGCCGCCCGCGGTGACCTGCATCGGGATGCCGCCGACCCTGCTGGCGACCAGGGGCCTAGCCTTCCATAGCGCCTCGGCAACGACCAGCCCGAAGCCCTCCCGGATGGACTTCTGAATCACCACGTCGGCGATGGACTGGAAGGCGTTGACCTCGATGGCGCCGACGTTCGTGAGGTTCGAGAAGAGGAAGATGTCCTGGTCGCCGGCCGCGTAGTTGACGGTCTTGTACCAGTAGTCCCAGCCCTCGGGGTCGTCGTGGGCCATCGAGCCGATCAGGACGAGCTGGACCTCGGGCATCTCCTCCTTCACCGCCCGGTAGACGTCTATGACACCCAAAGGGTCCTTCCAGGGGTCGAAGCGCGAGACCTGCAGGATAAACGGCCTGTCCGTGTCGACCCCGAACTGGTTGGCTATGTAGCGGGCGTCGTCCGGGGAGAGGGCCATGTTCTTGGGACTGAGCGGGTCTATGGACGGCGGGATGATCGTGAGGTTGGGCAAGTCCACGCCCGGGGGGGTGTACTCATTCAGGGTGTAGATCTGGGCGTCGTAGCCCGTTATGTAGGGCAGGAGGTAGTGCAGAACCTCCTCGTTCGGCGTCGAGGTGTCGATGTGACAGCGCCAGATCCAGCGCGTCTTCTCCGAGAGACCGCCGGAGAAGTGCTTGAGCAGGGCGGGCTGGGGGTCGTGGACAAAGAGGATATCCCACTCCTCTTCGGCCTTCTGGAGGGCTTCGGCCGACTGGCGGTTGTACTCCTCGTAGATCGCCCGGTCCTCGACGGAGAGCTTGTAGTCCGCGCCCTGGAGCGCGTTGTGGAAGCTCTTGGTCACGTTGAAGAACGGTTCGGCCCCGAACATCACGCCCCACTCGGTCTCGAGGCCAGCGTCGCGCATCAGGGGCACGAGCGTGTAGAGGATCTCCGCGACCCCGCCGCCGAAGCTCGTGGAGCTGACGTGCAGGACCCGGACCCCCTCGAGGCGCTCGGAGAACTCCTCGATCTCGTCGTAGAGGCGTCGGCGGATGATGCTGCGATAATCGGCGAGCGATTTGTTGCCGGGATTTACGCGTTGCAGCACGGTTCGCTTACGGGCTTCCTCTCGTGGTGGGCTGGCCGGATCACACCAATGATGCAGTTAACTGTATATTAATGTGCGCCGCAGATTCAATACGTATGCGGTGCGAAATTCTTTGAAGAACCGCCTTTCAGGCGTTGAGGCTCTCCGCACTGGCGCGCCGGATCATCTTTAGCCGCGTCCCGCCCTCCGTCGAGTCGAGCACCAGCTCGTCCACGAGGTCGCGCATCACGGCGAGGCCGAAGCCGCCCTGGCCGTCGGGCGCGCGCGTCAGGTCCGCGACGTTGAACCCGCCGCCGG
>JALYGY010000264.1 GCA_030776865.1 Actinomycetota bacterium
CTCCCCTTTCTCTCTACCTGCTCACCGCCCAATCTACCGTCTTTACCGCGAGCCGGTGCAGCGCCTGCACCGACAGCTCGAGGTCCTCCTCCGGCGTGTCCTCATCCTTGGTGTGGCTCAAGCCCCTGAGGCTCTTGACGAAGAGCATCACCGTCGGCATGAGGGGGGCCATCGACGCCGCGTCGTGCAAGGGCCCGCTCGGGAGTCGGTGGGACTTCCCGGCGACCTCTTTTACGGCCTCCTCGGCCAGCTGGATGAGATCCTCATCGAACAGGATCGGCTCTATCTGCCAGAGCCGCTCCCACTCGACCTCGCAGCCCTCCTCCCCGGCGACCCGCTCGGAGGTCTCTCTGGCGACCTCGAGCATATCGGCGAGCACGTCGGCGTCGAGCGCCCGCTGATCCAGGGACATCTCACACCAACCGTTGAACGCCGTGACGATGGCCGGAGAGACGTTGACGAAGCCGGTCGTGGCGCGCACGTCGTCCCTTCTTGCGGCGTCGTCTCTAAACCCCATCGCCGAGCGGGCCGCAGCTATAAAGGCGTCCCGCCTTACGTCCATCGGCGTCGAGCCGGAGTGGGCGTGCTGTCCCGTAAAGCGGACCGCGTGCCGCTCGACCCCGAACGTGCCGAGCACCACCCCGAGCGGCAGGTCCATCCGCTCCAGAACAGGTCCCTGCTCGATGTGCAGCTCCAGGTACGCGGTCGCGTTCTCCAGCTGGCCGCGCGACTCGCTCATCCGGTCTAGGTCCACGCCGTGCTCTCTTAGCGCGTCCGGGAGCGTTACGCCGTCCCTGTCCTTGAGTTCGCGCACCTCGTCGGGGTTGAGGACGCCCGCGGTGGCGCTGGATCCAAGGAGGCTACGCCCGAAGCGGGCGCCCTCCTCGTCGGCCCAGTCCACGAGCCTCAAGGTGACGGGCCGCTGTTGCGGGGCGAGCACGCGCATGACCTCCAGCGCCGCGATGGTGTTGAGGGCGCCGTCGAGCCAGCCGCCGTTCGGGACGGAGTCTATGTGGCCGCCGAGGAGGACGGCCTTCTCCGAGTCGCCGGGGGCGGTGGCCCAGAGGTTGCCCGCCTCGTCGCCTTCGATCTCCACGTCGGCTATCTCTTCGAGCTTCCCCGTGAGCCACTCGCGCGCCTTGGCCCACTCGTCGGTCCAGGCGACCCTGCGGGCGCCATGGGGGCCGCCGGTGAGCTCGGCGAGCTCCTTAAGCTCCTCTACCGCTCGGCGGTGGTCTACCTGTTCTGCCTGCATCAGCCCACCTTCTCCTTGGTCCCGACCGCGGCGAGCGCCTCCTCGAAGACGTCCGCCGCCTCCTCCGCCGCCTCCCGCGTGATCGCGAGTGGCGGCGAGATGCGGACGGCGTTCGCGTTTATGCCGCCCTTGCCTACCAAGACGCCCCGCTCCCGGCACGCCTGCATAAAGCCTATGGCCGCCGGTGGGTTGGGCTCCCCGTCGGGGCCGACCAGCTCGATGCCGAGCATGAGGCCCCGGCCCCGCACCTCTCCGACTACAGGGTGTTCCTCAGCCATCTTCAGGAGGCGGTCTTTGAGATAACCTCCCACCTCGTCGGCGTTCCTCTGAAGGTCGTGCTCGAGGATGTAGTTCAGGTTCGCCAGAGCCCCGGCGGTCGAGAGGTGGTTGCCGCCAAAGGTCGAGACGTGTTGTTTAGGGGAGATGGAGTCTATGATCTCCGCCCGTCCCATCACGGCGCCGATGGATAGTCCGTTGCCTAGGCCCTTGGCCATCGTGATCATATCCGGCTCCACATCGAAAGCCTCGATGCCCCAGAAGTGGGAACCCGTGCGCCCGAAGGCGGTCTGGACTTCATCAGAGATCAACAGTACGCCTGTCTCGTCCAGGATCTCCTTTACGCGCTCGAAGTAGCCCGGCGGCGCCTCGATAAACCCGCCGACGCCCTGTATGGGCTCCGCTATAAAGGCGGCGACGTGCCCGGTGGTCTCCGTCTCGATGACCGCCCGCACATCATCGGCACACTGGAGGTTGCACCGCCCCTCGCAGAACGCGCAGCGGAGCTGGTACGGGTTCGCGACGTACCGGACATCCAGCGGGGAGCGCGCGGTGGGCTTCCAGGAGCTCTGACCGGTTACGGCCATCGCCGCAAAAGAGCGTCCGTGGTAGGAGCTTCGCAGCGCTATAACCTCGCTCGAGCCTCGGTGGATAGTGGAGAAGAGGAGCGCCGCCTCGTTCGCCTCGGTGCCGCTCACGGTGAAGAAGACCTTCTTGTCGCCGGAGATGGGGGCGAGCTCTATGAGCCTCTCCGCCAGCTTGACCTGGTTCTCGATCAGGTAGAGGGTGGAGGAGTGGAGGATCTTCCCTGCCTGCTCCCGCACCGCCTCGACGATCTCCTCCAGAGCGTGCCCGCTTATCGTGGTGACGATCCCGCCGAAGAAGTCGAGGTACTCGTTCCCCTCGGAGTCCCAGACCCGAAAGCCCTCGCCGTGAGTCAGCTCCATCGGGCGCTCGTAGTAGAGCGCGATCCACTCCGGCAGCGCCGCCCTGTGCCTCGCCGCTAGCTCCTCCGGATTCATACCCCCACCTCCAGACCGGGTGCCGCGAAGCTCCGCTCGATAAAGCGCCCCGAGCCCCTCTCTCCCACTACCTCGCCGTCCCT
Organism: Actinomycetota bacterium; assembly: GCA_030776865.1. GTDB lineage: Bacteria > Actinomycetota > Rubrobacteria > Rubrobacterales > Rubrobacteraceae > JALYGY01. The sequence continues at coordinate 2,637 of JALYGY010000264.1, forward strand.
GTACACCAGGTTCCCGCGCACGTACACAGCCGCGGGGCCGCCCGTGAACGTCATCCCCTCATACGGCGTGTAGTCCACGTTGCCGTGCCTGTTTTCCACTGTGGCCGTGACCTGGAGCTCCGGGTCCCACAGCACGATATCCGCGTCCGCGCCGGGGAACAGGGCGCCCTTGCGCGGGTACGCCCCGTAGATGCGGGCCTGGTTTGTCGAGAGGACAGCGACGAACTGGTTCTCCGAGAGCTTCCCCTCCCTCACGCCCAGAGACCAGAGCGTCATCGCCCGCTCCTCGGCGCCGGGGAGCCCGTTGGGGATCTTGGTGAAGTCGTCGCGCCCCATCTCCTTCTGCCCCTCGTAGTTGAACGAGCAGTGGTCGGAGCCGAAGATCTGGAGGTCCCCGAACCTCAAGCCGTTCCACAGAGCGGGACGGTTCGACTCGTCCCTCAACGGAGGCGAGCAGACGTACTTTGCGCCCTCGAAACCCTCGCGCGCTAGATCGTCGTAGGAGAAAGCGAAGTACTGGGGACACGTCTCGGCGTACACTGTCTGGCCGCGCTCGTGAGCGAGGTGGATCGCCTCCAGTGCCGCCGCGCAGGAGACGTGGACGACGAGGATCGGGGCTCCCGCCACCTCCGCCAGCCTTATGGCCCGGTTCGTCGCCTCGGCCTCGACCGCCTCGGGGCGCGTCAGGGCGTGGAAGCGGGGGGCGACGTCGCCGCGCGCGAGGGCCTGCTCCTGGAGCTTGGCTATCGCGTCGCCATTCTCGGCGTGGACGAGGACGAGGACGCCCGCCTCCCTACTGAGCTGGAGGGTCTCGAAGAGGTCTTCGTCCTCGGTGTACAGGGGGGTGCCCTTGTAAGCCATGAAGATCTTGACCGAGGCGACGCCCTTCTCGGCTATGCTCGGCAGCTCGGTCTTTATGTCGTCTCTAAGATCCGTGATCGCGACGTGGAACCCGTAGTCTATTAGCGCCTTGTCGCGGGCTTTGTTGGTCCACTCCTCTACAGCTCCGCCCAGCGTCCCGCCCTCTTCTTGCAGGGCGAAGTCGATGATCATGGTGGTCCCGCCCGCCGCCGCCGACTCCGTCCCCGTCGCCCAGTCGTCGGCGGTGACGGTGCCCCCGAAGGGCATGTCCATGTGGGTGTGGGCGTCTATGAAACCGGGCATGACGAGCCTGCCGGTAGCGTCGACGGTCTCGGCGCCGTTGGCCGGAAGGTCCGCGCCGACGGCGACTATCTTCTCGTCCTCGACGAGCACGTCAGCGCGGAAGCTACCCCCGGCGGTTACCACCGTCCCCCCAGTGAAAAGCAACCTGCTCACAGCTCACTCCTTTCCCGTATCAGGAAGCAGCACGCGAGCGGCCGAGCCCAGGCCTCCGATGCCACGAAGAATTGTGAGGATCCGGCCTCGGCCTCGCGGAACAAGATCTCATTCCGTCTCCGGACGATGTTTGTCTCCGGGTAGCACGACCCTTTCCGGTCCGCGCGATCCCTGTTGTCCGGAAACCAGCTCTGCGTCGTCGCCTCCCTTTCCTTGAAAGGGCAGTATAAGCAAAGTTGAGAGTTGTTGTAAACGGGACTAACTCGGCCATCGGAGCTTGGGGATGACGCGCTCGCCATAAGCCCTTATGAACTCTTCCTGGTTGCGCCCTACGTTGTGGACGTAGACCTCGTCGAAGCC
>JALYGY010000265.1 GCA_030776865.1 Actinomycetota bacterium
GGCCGGCCTGGCCGGACGGGTGCGGCGCAGGCTCCCGGTCCTCGAGGCCGCGGTTTCTCGGAGGTGAACCAATGAACGTCGAGACCGAGTACACGACCAGTGTTCCGCACGGCGGCGCGCTCGTAAACCGGCGGGCACCGGAAGAGGAGCGCGAGGAGCGCAAGCGGAGGGCCGAAGACCTGCCCAAGATCGCGCTCGGCCCGAGGATCCTCTCTGACCTCGAGATGATCGCCAGCGGTGTCTTCTCTCCCCTTACGGGCTTTATGGTCCGCGAGGACTACGAGCCCGTCGTCGAGACCATGCGCCTCTCCAGCGGCCTGGTGTGGAGCATGCCGATCACGCTCTCAGTTAGCGAGGAGGAAGCGAACTCCCTCGGCGAGGAGATAGCCCTCACCGATGACGACGGAGGGGTGGTGGCAACCATGCTCGTCGAGGATCGCTACTCCTACGACAAGGAGCGGGAGGCCCGCGAGGTCTACCGCACCGCCGACCCCGAGCACCCCGGCGTCGCTGCCCTGATGCGCCAGGCCGAGGTACTCCTTGGCGGCGAGGTTACGCTGCTCGTGGATGAGCTGGGAGCCAGGCCTTTCCCCCGCTACTACTACGAGCCGCACGAACTGAGGAGGCTCCTGGCCCAGAAGGGCTGGAAGAAGGTGGTCGGCTTCCAGACGAGGAACCCCGTCCACAGGGCCCACGAGTACATCCAGAAGAGCGCCCTCGAGACCGTAGATGGCCTCCTGCTCAACCCTCTGGTGGGCGAGACCAAGGCAGACGACATCTCTGCGGCGGTGAGGATGAGGAGCTACGAGGTCATCCTGGAGCGCTACTACCCCAAGAACCGCACCGTCCTGGCCGTCTTCCCGGCGGCGATGCGCTACGCGGGTCCCAGGGAGGCCATCTTCCACGCAATCTGCCGCAAGAACTACGGCTGTACGCACTTTATCGTGGGGCGCGACCACGCAGGGGTCGGGAGCTACTACGGCACCTACGATGCCCAGCACATCTTCGAGGAGTTCGAGGAAGAGGAGCTGGGCGTCACCCCCCTGTTCTTCGAGCACGCCTTTTTCTGCCTCAACTGCGAGGGCATGGCGACTACCAAGACCTGTCCGCACGGCAAAGACTCCCACGTTTTCTTCTCGGGGACGAAGGTCAGGGAGATGCTCGGCAGGGGAGAGTACCCGCCGCCGGAGTTCAGCCGTCCCGAGGTCGTGGAGGTCCTCATCCAGGGTCTGCGAGACGAGGAGAGGGTGATCAAGCAACCCCGCATGTACAGGGAGTAATCGCATAAGGAGGATGGAATAGTGGAGAACATGAACGCCAGGTACGGCCGCGGGTTTACGCTGTGGTTCACGGGTCTCTCGGGGGCCGGCAAGACCACCATAGCTGAGATCGTGGAGAAGGAGCTCAGGGAGAGGTTCGGCCAAGTAGAGGTCCTCGATGGGGATATCGTGCGCACCAACCTATCCAAGGGCCTCGGCTTCTCCAGGGAGGACCGGGACACGAACATCCTTCGCATAGGCTTCGTCGCCGATCTGCTCACTCGCAACGGGGTAGGGGTGATCGTCTCGGCCATCTCACCGTTCAAGGAGGCGCGCGACCAGGTCAGGCGCAATATAGGGGAGGACTTCATCGAGGTCTTTGTGGACGCACCCTTGGAGGTCTGCGCCGAGCGCGATGTGAAGGGCCTCTACAAAAAGGCGTTTGCCGGGGAGATCCCACAGTTCACCGGTGTCTCCGATCCTTACGAGCCGCCAGCCGCCCCGGAGCTCCACATCAAGACGAGTGAGGAGGAGCCGCACGAGAGCGCGAGGAGGGTGATCGACAAGCTCGAGGAGCTTGGCTACTTGCGTCCGGTCAGGGAGTTCAACCGGGCGTAGTATGGACCCCGCCCCTACCCTCTTTGGGCTTCTGGTCGGTTTCCTCGTGGGCCTCACGGGGGTGGGGGGCGGTTCCCTCATGACGCCTTTTTTGGTCGCCGTGATGGGCGTCTCGGCTCCGACGGCGATCGGGACGGACATGGTCTTCGCCACCCTCACGAAGTTCACCGGTTCGATCCAGCACTACCGCCAGCAGTCCGTGAATTTGGAGGTGGCGATCTTCCTCGGCCTCGGGAGCATCCCGGCGGGGCTCTTAGGCGTGGCGACCCTCGAGTGGATCGAGGGTTCATTCGACGCCGAGACGGTGAGGTCCATCATGATCACGATCATAGCTATCACCCTTGTTCTGGTTGGGGGGTCCCTGATCTTGCGCAACTTCCTGCCCGAGAGGGAGGACGACCCGAAGCCGGGTGTCTGGGATGGGAAGTCCCGCATGAGCCGCAGGCGAAGGATGTACACCGTCGTCTTCGGCGCTATGGGCGGCTATCTGGTGGGCCTTACCTCGATAGGCTCGGGCAGCGTAATGGCGGTCATACTCCTGCTCCTCTACCCGATAGCCCCGGCCGTTATAGTCGGGACGGATATAGCCCACGCCACGGTGCTCTCACTCGTCGTTGGCCTCGCCCACATGACCCAGGGCAACGTGGAGTTCGCCCTTGCCGGGTCGCTGCTTCTGGGTGGTATCCCAGGGGTCCTGATCGGGAGCCGTATCGCCCCG
>JALYGY010000266.1 GCA_030776865.1 Actinomycetota bacterium
TCTACCTAGATCTGACCGACGAGACCGGCGGCAACGCCAACGGGCTCGGCGTGGCCGACGTGGTTACTGAGCGGCTCGCCTCCAAGATGGACCGGCCAGCCACCTACCTCAACGCCCTCACCTCCACAACGCCCACGCCAGTCAAGACGCCGATGGTCATGCCCAACGACCGCATGGCCATCGCCGCCGCCCTCGTCATGTGCGCCGGCGTCTCCGCGCAAAGTGCGCGGTTCGTGCGGATAAAGAACACCCTCAAGCTCCGCCGGATGTGGGTCTCGGAGGCGCTGCTCGGCGAGGTCGACGGGGAGAAGGTGCGCGTCGTCGAAGATCCGCAGCCGATGCGCTTCGACGCCGACGGCTCCCTCGTCTGAGGCGCTCGGAGAACGTCAGGATCCCTGGCTTGGCAGACGCCCAAGCTGGCGGCCTACCCCACACCGGAAGGGTTGTGGCTGTCGTATACCGAGGTCGAGCCTCTCAGCTCATCAGCTGACCGCCGTTGACCTCGATGATCTCACCTACCAGATAGTCCGCCCACGAAGAGGCCAGAAACACCACCGCCCCGGCGACTTCCTCGGGGCTTCCCTCGCGGCCGATCGGAATGGCACCGACCAGCTTCTCGCGTATGTCGGGGGGCGTGAAGCGGTCGTGAAAGGGGGTGGTGATGACGCCGGGGGCCACCCCGTTGACCAGGATGCCTTCTCCGACGAGTTCCTTCGCCATGGCGCGGGTGAGGGTGCTGACGCCCCCCTTGGCCGTCGCGTAGGCGACCGAGCCCGGCGCGCCGCCGGTGCGCGCGGCGACGGAGGTCATGTTGATGATCCTGCCCCTCCCCTGCCGCCTCATCGTCGGCAGAACCGCCTGCGAGCAGAGGTAGACGGACTTCAGGTTCACGGCCATGACCCTCTCCCAGAGGTCCTCGGTCATCTCCGCCAGGGTGCAACGCTCGATAAGGGAGCCGGCGTTGTTGACCAGGATGTCGAGGCGGCCGTGGCGGTCCTCGATCTCCCCTACCATCCTCTCTACCTCCCCGGCATCCGCCACGTCGCCCCCCACAAGCGCCGCCTCGCCGCCGGAGCCTTTGATCTCTTCGACCACCTTTCGCGCCTCGCTCTCGCTGCGGTTGTAGTGGACCACCACCCGGCAGCCCCCCTCCGCCAGCGCTACCGCCGCGGCGCGACCGATCCCCGTGCTGCTCCCGGTAACCCACGCCACTTCCTCCTCGAACATCACGTCAGTGGTACCTCCTTGTAGTTATCGGTGCCGATAGGTTGATCGCGGGGCGAAGTTCCTGGCTCCTTCCCCACCCCCATGCCGGCGCCCTCCGGGGACCCGCGCACGGGTCCCGGCCGAAAGCTCCGCTACATCGAGACGCCCAGGAGTCCCCGGGTAAGCTGGAAGCCGGTGTTGCCCTGGCCATAGAGCCTCGGCGTATAACGGCGCGAGGCAACGTCGAGAACGAGACCGAGCAGGTTCTCCGTCCAGGAGGACGGGTCGCCGTCAAGGATCACATCCAGGTCCTCGCCGCGTTCCTTCGCGGTCTCGGGATCGGTGCAGACCTGGAGGAGCGGGATCATGCGGTGCGCCTGCAACGGGCGGCTCGAAACGTGTGCGAGCATCACCTCGACCCCGGTCGCCCCCAGGCCGGTAGCCGTCTCCGTGGGATCGTTCGTCGGCGCCTCCATGACGTGGAACCCCGGCTTCCTGGCGGCCTGCCCGTGGGCTAGAGTATTTCGCACCTCACCGTCGCCCACGGTGCCCTCCAGGTAGACCCGCGACCGGAGCAGGGGCGCCGTCTCCGGGACCACCACCGTGCCCCCCGCCCCCACCACAACGGCCGTGAGCTCCGCCAGGCTCCGCGCCACCTCGTCGGGGACGGGACTGGCCGCCATCAGACCGAGCCGCAGGTGCTCGAGACCAGCGGTCTCGTACTGAAGCTCCTCCGCGGCCTCCAGCTCCGCGGCGAACCAGTCCTCGACCCGGCGGGTCACCTTTTCGATGCCGCCGTCGAGCTGCACGCTGGCCCAGCCGAAGCACTCGGGATCGAGGTCGGCCTCGAGGAGGCGGGCGCGGAAGTAGTCGTTGTGGGTCTTCTCACAGCCGTGCTCCAAGAGGAGCGCGAACCTCACCAGCGGGTGGTCGAGGTGACCGAGCACGGTGCGGTCGTACAGGTCCAGGGAGGCCCCGCCAGAGTTGCCACAGCCCTCGGTGTGAGGTAGGGCGACGAAGCGGGAGACCTTGCCCTTACCGTAGCCGCGCTCGTTCAAGGAGTCGGCGATCTTGAGCGCGATCTGGCTGGAGCAGAGGTTGGTGGGCATCACCAGCCCGACCTGGTCCGTGGCGTACCCGCGCTCCGTCTCGACGGCTTCGAAGGCGTGACCGCCCGCAGCCCCGGGATCGGTCTTGAGGGGCAGAGGTTCGCCGTCGGGGGCGGGGGTGCTCAGGATGCGTTCCAGGTTCGCGGTGCTCGTCTGCTTCCAGTCCCGCCAGATCTGGGCTTGTGAGTGGCCTGCCTTCTCCCCGACCGTCCTCTCCCCGGAGGCGCTGCGCACGGCGAGCTCGAGCGTCTCACGTCCGAGAACTTCCATCGGTACACCGTCGAGATACGCGCCGGCGTTGACGTCCATCTCGTTCGGGAGGAGGTTGTAGCGGCCGGTCGTGGAGACTACCTTGATGGTGGGGACGAACGGGAAGTTCGTTATGGAGCCGTTGCCGGTGGTGAAGAAGATGAGGTTGCACCCCGAGGCGACCTCCCCGGCGACGCTCTCCAGGTCATTGCCGGGGCTGTCCATGAAGTGGAAGCCATCCTCCCTCATGCGCTCGGCGTACTCGATGACGTGCTCGATGCGCACCTCTGGGTCGCGCTTGGCAGCGGCGCCGATGGACTTTATGGAGATGTTGTAGAGTCCGCGGTAGTTGTTCCCGCCCGAGGGGTTGCCCTCGGCGGTGTGGCCATGCCAACCGACGAGCTCCTTGAAGCGCTCGATCGTGGAGAGGAAGCGCTTCGCCGTCTCCAGATCCTTGACGTTACTCAGAACGTAGGGCTCGGCCCCGATCAGCTCGTCCGTCTCGGCGAGGATGGCGCCGCCGCCGTTCTTGATTACCTCCTTCGCCACCCAGCCGATCAGCGGGTTGGCCGAGACCCCCGAGAACGCGTCCGACCCCCCGCACTGCAGGGCAAGCTTCAGGCCGGAAAGCGGCTCCGGGGTGCGCCTGGCGGCGGCGACCTCCGGTAGCCAGGCGCGCACGATCTCCTCGCCCTTCTCAAGGTCCAGCCTGAAGCTCCTCCCCAGGCTCATGAAGCGGTGCGGCACGTCGCTGATGGGATAGCCGTGCTCCTCCATGAAGGAGCGGAGCATCCGGCCCGTGACCGCCCCCTCGTCCTCGTCTACCACGAGCACGGCTCCGACGTTGGGGTGCACCGCGAAGCCGCTCAGGGTACGCAGCAGGATCTCCAGGTTGTTGGGCGTTCGCCCCTCCCCGCCCTCGGTGTGGGCCACGGCGACGATGCCGTCCACGTTCTCGTACCCGTCGGCGAGGGCGCGCAGCCTCACCTCGAGGCTCTTCGCGTAGGAGTTCGTTCGGGACGTCACGCCCAGGACCAGCACGTGGTTTCTGGTCCCCACCCCCCGGCTGCCGGGGCGCCGGTAGCCCATGAAGGTGCGCGGCTCGTCGTAGAGCGGCACCGGCTTGCCGGGCCGGAAGCGCTCTTCGTCGAGCTCGTAGGCCGTGAGCTCGGCGTCACGGAAGTTCGGCTCCCCGGGTACCACGAAATGGAGGTGGCGAAAGCCCCCCGGAATCCGGCCCGGGCCTTGGTCGTGCGTCCCGTCCGGCTCCTCGCCGTCGCGACGGGGGGAGATCGGGTGGCGCTCGCGCAGGACGCGCAAGATCTTCTCGTTGCAGACGTAGTCCCCGGGAGCGATGTCCTTGACCGCCCGCCCGAACGGCAGCCCCCACGAGAGCAGGGTCTCCCCCTCTGCGATGGGCTCCACGGCGAAGCGGTGCCCCTCCAGGACCGTGTGGCTTATCTTGAAGCGTGAGCCGGCGCGCTCTACCTCGGTCCCCGCCTCTAACCTCTCCGTGGCGATAGCCACGTTGTCGCCGGGAGCGGGCAGCCTCCCGATCTCGCTGAACTCTAGTGGACGCTCCTCGGTGTGCAAGGTCCTTTCTCCCTCAACTCTTGACTTGAAACGCAGGCTGTTCGGAACCAGTATATCTCGGCGCACAGCGCCGCAGCGGCGCCTTCCTCAGCCGGGGGTGAGACCGAAGACGCTCAGGGCCGTGTAGACGCCCAGCAAGACGATGGCGATGCTGCTGATAACGAGCACCGCGTTGAACAGGCCGCCACCGTACAGTCGCTGATCGACTTCGGTATTGCGCAGGTACCAGACCGCCACCACCACGGCCAGCAAGAAGACGCCGGTCATGACCCCCCCGATCTGGACCATGATCACCGGCGCCTGGATAAACATGTAGGTGGCCCCCAGAGGATCGGCAGCGCTACGGTGAAGATGCGGATCCAGCGCAGGCGGGTCGGTGCATCGTTCCAGTCCAGGACGCCGAGGGTGGCCAAGAGGTTGGTATACATCCGCGACCAGCTCGGTATCGCGGCCTACCGGATCGAACCGAGCACCGCGATGGCGCCTATCAAGAAGAGGACGCTCGCCCAGTCGCCGATCGCGTCTGTATACATGCGCGAGAGGGTGGTGATCATCACGTTGCCCTCGGGCACGAGGCCCTGCGGTTTCAGGACGGCGGCGCCCATGATGAAGAAGGCGAGCGTGCCGAAGGTGTAGATAAACCAGGAGAGGAGGGCGTCCTTGTACATGACGTTGATCCAGCCCCTGGCCCGCCGCACCCACTCCTCGCTGCCGTCCGGCGGGCCCGCCCAGCGGGCGTAGCCCTTCTCGACACACCAGTAGGTGTAGTAGGTGATCTCGTCTGCTCCGACGCCAGTGATCCCGAACATGGCGAGGGCCGCACCCAAGGCGCCGGCGGGGATGGCGAAGGTGAGTCCGCTGAGGATGTCGTCCGTGCCGTAGGCGAACGGCGTCCACAGCAGGCCCACGGCGCAGGCCCACGGCGATGACGATGGTGAGGAACGAGAATATCACCACCAGCGAAGTGGCCCCGCGCTCGATCAGGCCGTAGCGGTTGGAGTAGAGCAGGGCGATGCTGCCGACGACGACGACTATCGTCCAGATCAGGGTGGAGGTGAAGCCCAACGGGTCGCCGCCGATAGGCACCAGGACGCTGAGGGCGACCGCCACACCGCCGACGATCCCGCCGATCTGGAGTACCTTCGAGAGGGCCACCACGATCCACAGGAGGTTGATCTACCCGATCCGGCCGAACCTGGGCGGCACCTTGTTGTAGCCCGTAAGCGCCGGTTGGCCGGTCGAGACGGTCCAGCGGGCAAGCTCTATCTGCACCGCCACCTTGACGAGGGTGCTGAAGATGACCATCCACAGGATGGCGAAGCCGGCCTGGGCACCTAGAGCCGTCGTCGCGATAAGCTCGCCCGAGCCGACGATCGAGGCACTCAAAATCAGCCCGGGCCCGAAGTAGCGGAGGCTCGGACCCCAGCCCTTGGGAGGCTCCTTGATGCCGTCGGGGGTCAGATGGTATGCATCATCCCCGCGTACCACCGACGGAGACTCTACTTCAGTCTGGTTTGTTGCCATAGGTCACCTCCGTCAGGACCCCCCGAGCACCGACCGTTCGAGTAAAGGCTGGCTCTTGACCCCCCCTACCTACGGGCGAACGCTGAATGCTTCCAGCCTGGCACAGCGTCCCGAAACAGTCAAAAGTATCAAGCTCTTAGCTCGCCATCATCGCGCCAGCCAGCCGCCGTCCACGGGTATGGTGGCGCCGTGCACGTAGGA
>JALYGY010000267.1 GCA_030776865.1 Actinomycetota bacterium
TCATGGCCGCGCTCGTCGCGAGAATCGGCCCGCTCGAGCACGCGGCTCGCCGCCGCGGCCGTCCCGACGACGCCTACGGCTCCCTCGTGCGCACCATCGTGGGGCAGCAGCTCTCAACGAAGGCGGCTCGCACGATCTACGCCCGCCTCGTCGGCCTTTTCGGGGATAACCCGCCGACCCCCGCCGAGCTCCTAGGCGCCGAGGAGGCGGCGTTGCGCGCCGCCGGGCTCTCGCGGCAGAAGGTTGGCTACCTGCGCGACCTCGCGGCCCGCGTCGAGAGCGGAGAGCTGGATCTGGACACCCTCCACCAGCTGCCTGACGAGGAGGTCTCCGCCCGCATCACGGCCGTCAAGGGTCTCGGGCAGTGGAGCGCGGACATGTTCCTGATCTTCCACCTGGAACGGCCAGACGTGCTGCCGGTGGGCGACCTGGGCATAAGGCGGGCGGCCGAGAAGGTATACGGGCTGGCGGGGTTGCCGGACGCGGACGACCTGCGGGCGCTCGCCGAACCGTGGCGCCCCTGGCGCACGCTCGCCTCCCTTTACCTCTGGGAGTCCCTTGACACCACCCCGGACTCCGCGTAGCTTCCCCTCGGGCAGAACCAGAGGGAAGGGGCGAGAAGGTGGAGGACGTTAACTCCACTGGCATGGTAGACGTCGCCGTGGTGGGGGCTGGGCTGGCCGGGCTGGTCGCCGCGCGCGACCTGCTGGCCGCCGGTCTCTCGGTCCTCGTGCTAGAGGCCAGAGATCGCGTCGGCGGGCGCCTCTTGAACCATACGCTGGCGAATGGCGCCGTGGTCGAGGTCGGCGGTCAGTGGGTCGGACCGACCCAGGAACGCGTCCTGGCGCTCGCCGAAGAACTCGGCCTGGGGTTGTTCCCGACGTACCTGGAAGGCGACCACCTCCTCGGCGTGAACGGCGCCGTAGAGCGCTACGGCGGTGAAGACTTCGCCATGCCCGAGGACGCCCTCGCCGACATCTCCGAGGTGCAGGAGCGGTTGACGGAGATGGCTGCCGCGGTCCCGCTCGACGAACCGTGGCGCGCCTCCGAGGCCGCTGCGTGGGACGCGCAGACGGTGGACGCCTGGCTCGTTGCCAACGCGAAGACCGAAAACGGACTCGGGTACTGGCGCACAATGGTTCCGGCGCTGTTCAGCGCGGATACGGCGGAGATGTCGCTGCTGCACTTCCTGTTCTACTGCAGGTCGGGGGCACCATCGACCGGCTCGACGCCACCCACGGCGGGGCTCAGGAGAGCCGTGTGGTGGGCGGTTCGCAGCAGTTCGCGTTGCGGCTCGCCGAGCGGTTGGGCGACGCTGTGCGGCTCGGCGTCCCTGTCACGGCCATCCGCCAGGACGGCGGGGTCGTGGAGGTAAGGCACGATGGCGGCGTCGTGGGGGCGGGATGCGCCATAGTGGCCCTCCCGCCGACGCTAGCCGGCAGGATCCGCTACTCTCCGGCGCTACCGCCCCTCAGGGACCAGCTCACCCAGCAGGTGCCCATGGGCTACGTCACCAAGGTGCAGCTCGCCTACACCGAGCCCTTCTGGCGTGCCGAGGGGCTCTCCGGCTTCGTCTTCAGCCTCGACGACGAGGTAAGCGTCATCTTCAACAACTCGCCGCCCGACCTTAGCTGCGGGGTACTCCTCGGCTTTCTGGAGGGGGCTCACGCCCGCAGGGCCGGGAGGCTTCCGCCCGATGAGCGTAGGGGGCTGATCCTCTCCGTGTTCGCGAAGTTCTTCGGGCCACGCGCCGCAGAGCCCGACGAGTACGTCGAGAGGGACTGGGCAGCCGAGGAGTGGAGCCGGGGCTGCTACGGCGGGCGCTTCGGGACCGGCGTGTGGACGGGCTACGGCGAGGCGCTGCGAAAGCCCGTGGGGCGCATCCACTGGGCGGGCACGGAGACCGCGGAGGTCTGGAATGGGTACATGGACGGAGCGGTGCGCTCCGGGGAGCGCGCCGCTCGCGAGGTTCTCGCGCGGACAAATCTCTGATGGAACCGGCCGGTGTTGATGACCAAGGACCCATGAGGAATACTGCGGCTCGTGGGTCGGTATGGAGCGACAAACGGTAAGGGGGCGGCGATGGAAGAAGCGGCGGTGGTGGATCGTAAGTCGTTCACGGACGGCGCGGCTTTCGTCGACGGGCGGTTCGTCCCCGTCACCGAGGCGCGCGTGCCGATCCTCGACTGGGGTTTCCTACGCTCGGACGCAACCTACGACGTGGCCCACGTCTGGCGGGGCAGCTTCTTCAGGCTCGAGGACCACCTCGACCGCTTTGTGCGGGGGGTGGAGAGACTGCGCATGCGCCCGCCCTACGACCGTGCGGAGATAAGGGAGACCCTTATCGAGTGCGTGAGCCTGAGCGGCCTGCGCGACGCCTACGCGGAGGTCATCTGCACCCGCGGCGTGCCGCCGCCCGGTTCGCGCGACCCTCGCGACTGCAAGAACAACTTCTTCGCCTTTGTAGTGCCGTTCGTCTGGATCGCCGACCCTGAGAAGCAGGAGCGGGGCCTCCACGCCGTCATCGCCCGCGTGCAGCGCATTCAACCTGGAGCCGTCGACCCCACCGTCAAGAACTACCACTGGCTGGATCTCGAGGTCGGGCTCTACGAGGCCTACGATCGCGGCGGGGAGACCGTGATCGTCGTGGATGGGGAGGACAACGTCGTCGAGGGGCCGGGATTCAACGTCTTCATCGTAAAGGACGGCACGATGGCCACGCCATCCCAGGGCGTCCTCGAGGGCATCACGCGCACGACGGTCATCGAGCTCGCCGCCGAGCACGGCATCCCGCTCGAGCAACGAGCCGTCCCGGCCGCGGAGGTCCGGGCGGCGGACGAGGTGTTCGTTACAAGCACGGCTGGCGGCGTTATCCCGGTTACGACGGTAGATGGGGGCGCTGTAGGTGCCGGCCGGCCCGGACCCGCCACCCTGCGGTTACGCGAGGCGTACTGGAACCTGCACCAGGATCCCCGTTTCAGACTCCCCGTCCGGTACGACTAACGCTCCTCTCGCGTCCCGTCGCCCGGGTAGTGCCTGCGGGTGCGTCCGGCTATCATGGGCGCATGCGCGTCAGGGGGCTGCTGGTGGACCTGGACGGTACGCTCTACGTCGGCGACGAGCCCGTAGAGGGCGCGCGCGAGGCCATAGGCAAGCTCGAGTCTTTTGGCCTTGCGCTCCGCTACGTTACCAACACCACCCGGAAGCCACGTCGGGAGGTGAGCGAGCACTTGCGCTCTTTGGGCTTCGAGGTCGATGAGGCCGAGATCTTCACGCCCGCCAGGGCGGCGGTTGGGCTGATCGGGAGGAAGAGCTGCCTCCCCCTGGTGGACGAGTCTCTGCTGGAAGACCTAGCAGGGATCACCGTCACCGAAGACCACCCGAACTACGTGCTGGTCGGGGACCTCGGGGAAGGTTTCACCTACGGCCGCCTGAACGCCGCGTTCCGTTGCCTCATGGACGGCGCCGAGCTCATAGCGCTGCAGAGAAACCGTTTCTGGCGCAGGGAGGACGGGCTCGCCCTCGACGCCGGACCCTTTGTCGCCGCCCTCGAGTACGCGACCGGCAAGAGCGCAACCGTCGTCGGCAAGCCCGAAAGGGGTTTCTTTCGACTCGCTCTCGAGGACCTGGGGCTGAGATCTCACGAGGTCGCGATGGTAGGGGACGACGCAGAGGCCGACGTGGCCGGGGCGCAGGCGGCGGGGCTCAAGGGGGTTCAGGTCAAGACAGGGAAGTATGTCCAGGGAGCCAAAGGGGCGCCGGATCTCATGCTCGACAGTTTCGCCGGGTTGCCGGAGATGCTGGGATCAGAGGCCTCGGGCTTCGGGCATTAGGCTCCAGCAATTACCTGAAACCTACTGGCGAAGGGAGGACTATGAAGACCAGCGAGATCTCGGTGCACACCGGCGAGCGCTACGAGTTCGTCTCCATCACCGACGAGGTACGCCGCGCCGTGCGGGGGGCTGGGGTGGAGGAGGGGGTTTGTGTTGTCTGCTCCACCCACACTACAGCCGCTGTCGCCGTCAACGAGGACTACGACCGGGACGTGGCCCGCGACCTGACGGCGGCCTGCAGGGCGCTGGTGGGATCGCTAGAGGTGCGCTTTGTGCACGCCGAGGGCAACAGCGACTCGCACTTCCTGACCAGCCTCTTCGGGCAATCGCAGCATCTTCTGGTTAGGGGAGGGGAGCTCGACCTCGGACGCTGGCAGGGCGTGTTCCTGGCGGAGTTCGACGGCCCCAGAGAGAGGACTGTCCGGGTGGCGGTCTACTAGGTGCTCGCTTGCGGCGAATTGTTTAGTCGGGGGGCGCCTTTCGGTAATATACGTTACGGGAAGTCAAAAGGGCTCGGGCCTGGGAAAGCGTGATCTCGGAGGTCGGTATGAACGGATGGGTAAAGGGCGGGTTGGCGCTAGGCGGGTTGGTCGTCGGGCTCGGAGCGATGAGGAGGGCCTTGAACCCGACCCCCCGCTACGCTCCCTGGGAGAAGCCCCCTTACGGGGACTTCGACGAAAAGGTGCTCATCCTGGGCGGGGGCTTCGGAGGGTACACGGCCGCCAAAGATCTGTGCGAGCTCACCAAGGACCGCGAAGATGTCGGGGTTCTTGTCATAGCCAAGAACAACTTCTTCACCTTCTGGCCCATGGTGCCGGGCATAGTGAGCAGCGACATAGACGCCCGCAACGTCGCCCAGCCTCTGAGACGGGCCCTCATCATGGCCGGGGCCAGCTTCCGCCGGGCGGAGGCCAAGAGGCTTGATCTCGAGCGGCAGGTCGTGGCGGCGGACGGGGGGATAGAGTTCCCCTACGACCACGTCGTGATCTCTCTGGGCGGGCTGCCCAACTTCTTCGGCATCCCCGGGGTCGAGGAGCACAGCCTCCAGATGAGAGGCGTCGAGGACGCCGAGCGCATCCGCAACCGGGTCATAGAACGCTTCGAGGAGGTCTCCCTGATACGGGAAGAGGTTCCGCTGTCCAAGCTCACCTTCGTGGTCATCGGCGGCGGGGCGACGGGGGTCGAGACGGCTTCGGAGATCCACACCCTCGTCCACGAGCACCTCGCGCCCGACTACCCGAACATCGACCCGCACCGCGTGCGGATAGTCCTCATCGAAGCCCTCCCGCACATCCTGCCCGAGCTCGACCCGGCCCTTCGCAGGGCCGCCCGCGCCCGGATGGTCAGCCAGCGCATCGAGGTCATGACCAACGCCATGGCAGAGGAGATAACCGCCGAGTGCATCAAGCTCAAGGGCGACAAAAACGTAGCCACCGAGAACGTGATCTGGACCGCCGGCAACCGTCCGAACATCGGGATCGAGGCCGAAGGGATCCCGGTCGACGAGCGGACCGGCATAAAGGTGGACAGGTA
>JALYGY010000268.1 GCA_030776865.1 Actinomycetota bacterium
CTCGGGGGCGCGGGTCAGATCTCTTGCCTCGCCACCCTCGAGCAAGAAGAGTTGCGTCCTCTCGTTGCCGCCGGCGTCCATGCCGAAGAGGAGCCTGCTCTGGGTGGGCGAGTACTCGGCACCCGAGACGCGCTCCTCGTAGAAGGTCAACTGCTCCGGCCACGAGGGACCCTCCGCCGAAACCTCCCATATCTGCGGGACGCCGGTGATCTCCGTCAGAAAAGACACCCTGCGCGCGTCCGGGGACCAGCTCGCCCCCCAGGCGCTCCGGATCTTGAGGTAGCGGGCGAACTCGTAGGGCACAACGCGCTCCTCTCTCGGGACTCCAGAGAACGAAGATTAAAGCACACCTCCCGAACACCCCAACGTGGCTATACGTGGGTAGAGAGCTTCCGAGGAAAGGCGTCTCGATGGTTCTGAGGCGTTTGCTGGACGACGAGTAGCCCCACACCACAGCGCACAAAGCCACCCGAAGACCCAACGCGAGCCTGCCGTAACACACATAACTTCTAATGTAATAAAACCACAAAATCGTATTAGAAACAGTTTGTGCTGTCTTGAAACTCGGTCCTATCGTAGTAGGGTCACGGGCTTGTTGTGCGAGCGATCTGGAGGGGGCTTCGTGAGGTCTTTTCTCAGGATGCTTTTAGTGGCCGGTGTCTTCGCGTTGTCGCTGGCCTTTTATGGGGAAGAGGCTCGGGCCGAGGCAATGGTCTCGAGCTGGTACGGGCCGGGGCTGGAGGGCAACGTGACCGCTTCGGGTGAGGTATTCGACCCCTACAAAGATTACACGGCGGCTCACCTTTACCTGCCGATGGGCACGGAGCTCAAGGTTTGCTACGAGACGTGCGCGGTTGTCAGGGTCAACGACCGGGGACCGTACGTCGGCGGGAAGGATCTGGACCTCTCGCAGGCCGCGGCCGAGGAGATCGAGTTGACCTTCGTCGGTACCGACGCCGTGGAGGTGCGGGTGCTCGGGGGTAACGGTCCGAGTGGGGGCCCGAAGTCTGGTGAGCGCGGCTCAGCAAAGGACGCGTTCGCTTTTTCGTTTAGCCGGGGGCGGCTATAATCACTCCGTGGGTGCTTCGGCGGAGAGAGGGCTACAAGGGGTCAGGTTCTTCGAGTTTCTGACCGAGGAGGAGCGGGAGGAGTTCCTCGAAGCCTCGGAGCCGGTGACCTTCGAGCCGGGGGAGACGATCATCAGGGAGGGTGGGCAGACGCACGATCTGTTCGTCCTCACCTCTGGGAGGGTCGAGGTGAGGAAGAACATCCAGGGGGGTCGGGATCGGCTCCTCGCCGAGATAGATGCTACGAGCGAGCGGACGGTCGTGGGTGAGCGGGGGCTTCTGGGGGAGAGCGAGGCGTCGGCGACGGTCGGGGCCGCGAGCCGGGTCGAGGCAATAAAGATCCCGCAAGGGACCTTCCGGCGCATGGTCTCCGAGGGCCGACCAGCGGCCTTCAAGCTCTCCTACCGCATCGCCCGCACCCTCGCCCGGAGGCTCACCCGCCTCGACGAAGAGGTCGTCGAGGCCATCCGGGATCTCGAGCGCAGGGGCGAGACAGACCTCGAAGCCTTCCGCGACAAGCTCATAACCGACTGGGCCATCTAAGGGAGCGTAAACAAATCATGCAGGGGACGCCGAGCTTGAGAGACGTACCGTTCTTCAGGCACCTGACCGACGAGGAGCTCGAGGAGCTCGAGGAGCTACTCGATCCGGCTGGCTTCGAGGCGGGGGAGACCATCTTTGAGGAGGGCGGGCCGGAAGAGCGGCTGTACGTGATCACCGCCGGGACCGTCGAGGTGCACAAAATGGTACTCCCCGGCCGCCGCCAGCACCTGGCGGCCATCGAGGCGCCCACCGTTGTGGGCGAGATGGGCCTCCTCACCGAGCCCCGGGCCGCCGCGAGCGTCGAGGCCAGGACCCCGATCCAGGCCTACGCCATAGACCGGGACCGCTTTCTGGAGAGACTCGACGACGACTCACCGGCCGCCTGCAAGGTCGTCCACGAGATCGGACGCACCCTGGCCAACCGTATGGCCAGGACAAACGAGACCATAGCCGATATCATCGGCCGGCTCGAAGACGCCAGCGGCGAGGTCACGGACTTCGATATCTTCCAGGATAGGCTCATCCGGGAGTGGTCCTTCTGAGCAGTTCAGCTAAGAGGAGGCATCAGGTTACAGGCATGGGGCATCAGTAATTTACCTGATGCTTCGAACCCGAGGCCTAAAAACCCGGTATCGGCACCTCTTCGAACATCTCCCGGCTTTCGCCACAATCGGGGCACTTCTCCGGCAGTTCTCCCTCGACGCGGTATCCGCAGTTCGTACAAGCCCAGTTCAAGGGCACGGCCTCGCCCTGGTTATCGTGGGGCTCGCCCTGCTTTTCGCGGCTCTCATCGGTCATGGGGATTCCCCCCTTCCGTGGCTGACTATTCCATTATGACATGGCGTGGACCCTTGGCTGCCCGCCGTCGGGGAGAGAGGTGTTCTCTCGGAAGTGCGTGGGTAGCGAACCCCGAGCACGCCTCCGCTTGCTAAGCTCTCGACATAGCCCGCCTATATAGGAAGAGGAGGTCGAGCATGATCGCGTTCGTGGTGACACTGAAGCGTTTTGTAAGCGCTGTACGGAAAGGTTGGCAATACCACGAGTTCAAGGGGTTGGTTTTCCTTGTGGTCATGACGCTCGCGACGGGGACGGTATTCTACTCGTTGGCTGAGGGGTGGAGTCTGCTGGACGCGTTCTACTTCAGCGTCGTAACGCTTACCACGGTGGGCTCTGGCGACTTCACCCCCGCCTCGGCGTTTGGCAAGATCTTCACCGCCGTCTACATCTTCGTGGGGGTGGCGATCATCCTCACCTTTATCGACACGATGGGGGAGATCTCACTGAGGCGCCGGGGCGTACCTCGCGATCGAGGCGACCGAACTTCTGAAGACACCGAGCGGTAGTACGGGGCTCTTCGGAGCCTCTACCTCTTGCGCCAGGAAATGGGTTTCGGCTCCGTTCACCGGTCGGTGGTAAACTTGCCCGCGCCTCGAGGGAAACCACACCTGCGACGCCGGTCCCGGGTAGCCACACACCGACCACGCAAACGATAGAAAGGCCCAGAGAGATACCACCCGACGGCAAGCCATCCACCATGCGGAGTCTCGGACGGCTACGCGGGGCGGCCGGAACGGTTCCTCCGACGAGCCTCGTACTGCTCTCCGTCTTCTCCGTCCAGCTCGGCGCTGCTGTCGCCAAGGGTTTGTTCCAAGAGCTCGGCCCGGACGGTACGGTGCTTCTGCGCGTCGGGTTCGCGGCCCTCGTGCTGCTCCTCCTGTGGCGTCCGCCCATAAGGGGGTACACTCGCGGCGAATACCTCGTTGCCGTCTCGTTCGGGCTCGCGCTGGCGGCCATGAACTTCTCCCTGTATGCGGCTCTGGATCGCATACCTCTAGGGGTTGCTGTCACGCTCGAGTTCGCGGGGCCTCTAGGCGTGGCGGTCGCCGGGTCTCGCCGGATGCTGGATCTGCTGTGGGTCGTGCTCGCTGCAGGCGGTATCGTCCTGCTAGCGCCCCTGGATGTTCTGGGTGAGACAGAACTCGATCCTGTAGGCGTCGCGCTCGCGCTCCTGGCAGGATGCTTCTGGGCCGCCTACATCCTCCTTAGTGCCAGGACGGGGAGCATATTCCCCGGCGGAACGGGGCTCGTGATCGCCCTGTGCGTCGGCACGGTGGCGCTCGCGCCGGTCGGGATCGCCGGTGGAGGCGCGGCCCTGCTCGACCCCGAGCTGCTCCTTGCTGGCTTCGCAGTCGCGATGCTCTCGTCGGCCGTCCCGTACTCGCTCGAGCTCGAGGCCCTGCGCAAGCTGCCCGCCCGCGTGTTCGGGGTGCTCATGAGCCTCGAGCCCGCCGTCGCCGTCCTCGTCGGCTTCGTCGTTCTCGGCGAGCGGCTGGGGATGCGCGCCCTCGCTGCGGTCCTGCTCGTCACCGTGGCGGCGGTCGGTGCCTCGCGGTTCGGAGGGCTCGAACCGCGGGATTAAACCAGGCTTCAGGTCATAGGTATGGGGCATCAGGGCGTTTGCGAGAGAGGGGTCTCCTTTGCCCACACAAACTCACCTGACGCGATCAAGATCACCCTTCGCCAACACCGCTGTAGGCAGTAGGATAGCGCCGCGAACGTGCAACGGATGAACTCGGGTGCGACGGTCAAGGCCTCTCGCCAGCCCTCGATCCAGCTCCATAACCCCGGTGCCGTGTGCTGAAGCCTGAAACCTAAAGCCTCAAGCCCAAAAACTACTTCGTCCAGTCGCGCGAGATGGCGACCTCGACCTCGACGGGAACCTTCTTGAGGAGCTCCTCGCCGGCCCGGATCATGGCCCCCCTTATCCGCTTCGAGACCTCCGGTGCCGCACCTTCTGCACACTCGACGACGAACTCGTCGTGGATGCAGTTTATGAGGTGGGCGTCGAGATCCCGGAGCTCCTGGCCCACATAGTCCAGAGCGAGCTTGGCGATGTCGGCCGCCGAGCCTTGAACGGGAAAGTTCATAGCCTCCCGTCTGAGGGCGCCCCGTTCCATAGAGCTCAGGCCCGAGGTGTTCCCGAACTTCCGGACCCTGCCCGAGAGCGTGCGAAGGGTGCGCGTCCTCATCGCCTCGTTCGCCGTGTCCTGCAAATACTTCTGTACCTTGGGGTAGTTGGCGAAGTACTCGTCTATGAGCTCGCGCGCCCGGTCCTCGTCGGTGCCGATCTGGGCCGAGAGGCTCTTGGGACCGCGCCCGTAGGCGAGGCCGAAGTTTATGCGTTTGGCCGCCGAACGCTGCTCCTTGGTGACCGCCGCCTTCTCGACGCCGAACATCGTCGCTGCCGTCACGCGGTGGAGGTCCTCGCCCTTCTGGAAGGCCTCGACGAAGCCAGGGTCATCTGAGACCTCAGCCAGGATACGCAGTTCGATCTGGGAGTAATCGGCGATGACGAGGACGTTGCCCTCCTCGGCGACAAAGCAGCGCCTGAACTCGTCCTCGTGCGGGACCTGCTGGATGTTCGGAGCCGTACACGCGAGGCGGCCCGTGGGAACGCGGCACTGCAGGAAGTTCGCGTGGATGCGCCCGGTCTTCGGGTGTATGAAGCTCGCGTAGGTCTCGAGATAGGTGCCGAGCTTCTTCTGCAGCTCGCGGTACTCGAGGAGATCCCTGGCCGCCTGGTGGTCGACCTTCAGGAGCGTCCACACCCTCGTATCAGGCAGCTCGATGCCTATCTGCCTGAAGGCGTCGGTGATCTGCTGCGGGCTGTTGAGGTTGAGCCGCGGCCCCAGGCCCTCGAGCGGCAGCACCCCATCCGGCGGCGGGAAGTGGGCCTCGAGCCTCTCGGCCGCCTTATCTCGCCGCTCGCGCACGGTTTTTTCGAGTTCCTTCCACCTCGCGACATCGAGCTTGATGCCGGCGAGCTCCATCTCCGCTATCGCCGCGACCGCCGCGAACTCTATCTTCGAGACAGGTTCGAGCTTCTCCGCCCCGAGCGCTTCTCTGAGTCGTTCGAGTAGCGGCAGGAGGATCGCGGCGTCGCGGGCGGCGTACTCGAGCTGCCTGCTACTGAGCTCGCCCGACCAGTCCTCGCGGCGGGCCGTCTTGTCCACCGTCTCGTCCAGGTACCGCTCAGCCACCGCCTCCAGGGCGTAGGACGGGCCGTATTCGCCGCCGTCGAGAAGCTGCGCGGCGAGCATCGTGTCGAAGACGGGAGAGAGCGAGATGCCGTGTTCGGCCCACAAGAACGAGTGGTCAAACTTCGAGTTGTGTAGTGCCTTGACCGGCCCGCCCTCCAGCACGCCCTTGAGCGCCGAGAGATCCCTAACGGCGAACACGTCCACGATAAAGGTCTCTTCGGGCGTGGCGAGCTGGAGCAGGCGCATCTTCCCGTCGCGGGGGCTCAGGTTCGTGGTCTCGATGTCCGCGCCGATGGTTTCGGCCTTTTCGAGGGTCTCGGCCACGCCGGCGAGCTCGCCCGCGTCTGTGACGAGCCGGTAGGTCGAGGTGCGCTCCTCCATAAAGGCGATTCTAGCAGGATAACGCGCTTACACTTTCCCTTTCTTCGTGGGTTACACTCTCTCCACATGGGCAGCTCGTTCAAGATAGGGCGCGCGTTCGGTATAGACGTAAAGGTCCACTGGACCTTCTTCTTGCTCCTGTTCTTCTTCGCCTTCGTCGGCTATCAGGGAGCGGGTAACCTGGTCGGGGCCCTCGTCACCATCGCCGTGATAGTGGCGCTCTTCGTCTGTGTGCTGTTGCACGAGTTCGGGCACTCCCTCGTAGCCCAGCGGCTCGGCATCGACATCCCGGACATAACACTCCTCCCGATAGGGGGCGTCGCCCGGCTGAAGTCGCTCCCGGAGAGGCCCATGGACGAGGTCAAGATAGCCGTCGCCGGTCCTCTGGTGAACGTGGTTTTGGCCCCGATCTTCTACGGCATAGGCATCGCGCTCGGTGCCCAACCGCTGGACATTGGCAGCCCCGTAGGAGGCTTCGGCTCGGTCGGGCAGTTCTTCGTCTACCTCGGCGTGATCAACGTAGCCCTCGTGGTCTTCAACATGTTGCCGGCTTTCCCGATGGACGGCGGGCGTGTCTTGCGGGGGCTGCTCGCGACCCGGATGGGACCCGTCCGAGCGACGGATATCTCCTCAGCCGTCGGGCAGTTTTTCGCGTTCGCCTTTTTCCTGATCGGGCTCCTGGGCGGCAATTTCTTCCTGGCCCTGATCGCTGTCTTTATCTTCTTCGGGGCCAACGGCGAAGCCCAGATGGTGCGCCAGAGGGAGCTGACGCGGGGCCTTTTGGTCTCGGACGTCATGGGCACCAGGCCCCGCATCGAAACCATTACCCCCTACCACACCTTCGGACAGATCCTCGACCTGATCCTACACGGCTACCAGGAGGACTTCCCCGTGGTCGACGAAGACGGGAACCTGGTCGGCATGATCACGCGCACGGAGATCTTCTCCGCCGTCCACTCACCGGATAGATTCTCGAACGTCCGCGACCTGATGAAGACGGAGTTCCCCACGCTCTCGCCCGACGCCGACCTCTTCACGGATGGTCACCGCATCCTGCAGGAGAGCGGCCTCAGAGCCCTACCCGTCGTCAAAGCGGGGGACCTGGTTGGCATGTTGACCATGGACGACGTCGGCCAGGCCGCCCTGCTGCGCGACCCCCGCAAGCGGCCCTCCTAGAAACCCCCTGCGCCGCGCGTAGCCTCGCTCCTCGCCAGCGCCAGCGAGATGGTCCACCTCTGCGGCGCAGAAGAAGCGCTCGTCGGCGTGACCCACGAGTGCGACTATCACGGTCCCGCCCTTTACGGTGGTGCCGCTTTGTCTGCTACACTTGCGAACCCATGAAGGCGCTTACGGACGAAGTCGAGGCGCTCGTCGCCCGGGTGGGGACGCACCCCGTCTGGGGCTACGCCCATTGCCTGCGGGTCCACGCGCTGGCGGAGGAACTGGCGGCCTCCGAACGCCTCTCCTACGACGCGGAGATCCTGCGCATCGCCGCCCTCTTGCACGACGTCGGGCTCTACAAAGCCTACGCGTTCCGCGAGGCCCCGGACCACGCCAAGCGTTCGGCGGACGTCGCCGAGCGCCTCCTCAAGGACGGGGACTTCCCCCCGCAGGCCACTAGAGCCGTCATCGACGCGATCGTGCACCACCCTCCAGGCGTACCACCCGACGGCTCGACGGAGGCCACGCTTCTCAAAGACGCCGTCGCACTCGACTACCTCGGCGCGATCGGGCTCTCCCGGATACTCGCCATGGTCGGCGCGGAGGACGACATCCCGGATATACCCGCGGCGCTCTGGCACGCGGAGAGCCTGCGCCGGAAGATCCCGAGCCTCCTCGTCTTCGAGAGCAGCAAGGGCGTTGCCCGGGAACGCATCATCGAGATGGACGACTTCCTGCGGAACCTGAGAGACGCAACAGAGAACCTGAAGCTTCTGTAGCGATCAGCCGTCAGCCATCAGCAGTCAGCAAAGAGCTGATGGCTAAATGCTGAATGCGGACCGCTCAAAGAGCCGTCCAAAGCAGGTAGACCCCGGCGGCGAGGCTTAGAAGGCCGGCGACCGCCATCCTTATCCCGGCGACGATGTGGACGCCCCGCTCGGGGATGGGTCCGATCCCCCCTTCCTGACTCCGGCCCCCGCGCAGCAGGGCGTAGGCGCCGAAAACGAGGCCCGCTACGCCTGCGAGCGCGAGCAAGACGCCGAAGGCTAGAACGGGGGACACGTGATCTATCCTTCGTTCCTGGCGCGCACCATCCGGGAGAGGAGGGTGCGGAAGCGCGGGTCGGCGCGAAGGGGGGCGAACTCCAGGGCGCTCGTGAAGTGCTCGACGTCGCTCTCGCCGGCGTCCACGGCCTTCTCGATGTAGTCCAATGCGTCGCCGTAGTCGCCGCGACGGGCCCGGACGCTGGCGAGCGCCGAGAGGGCCGGGGAGTAGTGCGCGTCGGCGGCGACGGCCCGCACCAGCAGCTCTTCGGCACTCTCCAGGTCGTCGGTGGCGTAGTAGAGGCTGGCATAGGAGTACAGGGCGCGGGGGTTCGCCGGGTCGCTCTTGAGGGACTCCACGTAGTGCTCCTCGGCCTTCGCCACCTCGCCCCTCCCTTCGTGCAGGAGGCCGAGTTCAAGGTGCGCCTCCGGGTTTTCGGGGTCGAGGGCGAGCACCGCGCGGTAAGCCTCCGCCGCCCCCGCCTCATCGGTGAGGGCGAGCCGGACCTCCCCCAGAGTGTGGAGGTGCCGGATCTCATCGCGCCCCAAGGCCACGGCCTCCTCGGAGAGCCTGAGCGCCTCGTGCAAATCCTTCCCCTCGGCGAGAAGGTGGGCGGCGAGCTCGTCCCTTATCTCCGGCGAGCCGGGGCAGTCCTCGAGACCTTTGCGGAAGGCGGCCTCGGCCCTTTCGGGGTGGCCGTTGCGGGTGTGGCAGATCCCCAAGTTGGCGTGGGCCTCCCACCAGTCCGGCGTCTCGGTTATGACCTCCTCGTAGGCACTCACCGCCTCCGCGTAGCGGCCGAGCATGTCCAGAGAATTCGCTCTAAAGGTGCGCGCCCCGCTCTTCTGCTCCTCGCTCGAAGCGGCCTCTATCGCCTTCTCGAAGAATTCAAGGGCCTGGGCGTAGTCGGTGGTGTCGAAGGCGGTCAGGCCGGCGTTTATGAGCATGTCGGCGTCCTCGGGATGGCGCCCCGTCCAGCGCTCGAAGGTGGCCTTTGCGAGGGCGGGCTCCCCCATGATGCCGTAGTAGCGGCCGAGCTCGACGTAGGCGTCGGGGTACTCGGGGTCGGCCTCGATGGCGCGCTCCAGGTGGTGCACGATCTTGAAGGGCTCGTCGCGCCTGAGCGCCACCATCGCGAGTCCTATCCGGGGCGCTACCCACTCCGGGTCGAGCTCTAAAGCGCCGAGGAAGCTGAGCTCGGCCTCCTCCAGCCGGTCCAGGTTCAATAAAGCCCGGCCCACGGCCTCTACGACCTCGGGGTTCTCCGGGGCGGCCGCGAGCGCCTGCTCGAAGCGGGAGAGGGCCTCCTCGATCAGGCCCTCGCTCGCGAGGGTCTCCCCCTGCTCCAGGTACTCCTCGTACTCCATACCCGCAAATTAAATCAGATGGATGAGTGTGTACAATCCTCCAAGGGTGATCGAAAGGGGGGAAGCTTGAAGCGTGCGCCCGTCCTCAAGCGGATCGCGATCCGGTACAAAGACCTCGACCCCTACGGCCACGTCAACAACGCCGTCTACCTGGAGTTCTTCGAGGAGATCCGCAT
>JALYGY010000269.1 GCA_030776865.1 Actinomycetota bacterium
AGGTGGTGTACTTCGAGGACGACGAGCCGGATGTGAAGGGTTTTCGCACCGTGATAGTGACAGAGCCCGAGCATCCCTACGCTGGGACCTGGTGGCCGCCAGGGCACATCCTGGGCTACGAGCACACATTCGTCCACACCATAAAGGACCTCGTGGACGGCATAATTGCCGGCAAGAGCCCGCCTCCCACTTTCGAGGACGGCTATCGTTGCCAGGCGGTCCTCGACGCCGTAGAACGCATCGCCGAGAGCCGCGAGTGGATCAGACCAGAATACGGAGGACTCTAGTGCCGGATGCCCTGCGTGTCACGGTCTGGAACGAGTACCGGCACGAGAGGAGCGACGAGGAGGTCGCGAAGATCTACCCTGACGGCATTCACGCTGCTCTAGCAGCAGCGCTCAGCGACGGGAGCCTCGAGGTTCGGACCGCCACCCTCGACGAGCCGGAGCACGGCCTCACAGAGGAGATCCTCGGCGCGACGGACGTACTCCTCTGGTGGGGACACATGGCTCACGAGGAGGTAGCCGACCACGTGGTCGAGCGGGTGCACGAGCGAGTGCTCGCCGGCATGGGCCTTGTAGTGCTCCACTCCGGGCACTTCTCCAAGATCTTCAAGAGGCTCATGGGTACGAGCTGCGACCTGAAGTGGCGCCACGACGACCGCGAGCGGCTCTGGGTGGTGGCACCTGGACACCCAATAGCTGAGGGGCTCGGGGATTACGTTGAGCTGGAGGAGGAGATGTACAGCGAACCCTTCGACGTGCCGCCACCCGAGGAGCTCGTCTTCGTGAGCTGGTTCGGCGGAGGGGAGGTTTTCCGGAGTGGCTGCTGCTATAGGAGGGGACGCGGCAGGATCTTCTATTTCCGCCCCGGCCACGAGACCAACCCCTCATACCACAACTCTGACGTGCAGCGCGTGATAACGAACGCCGCCCGCTGGGCCGCCCCGACGCCGGGCAAAGCCCCCGCCTATGGCCACGCGGAGCCGCTGGAGTAGGGCTAACGAGAAGGCTGTTAAGGAGGTCCCTTGCAAGCGGAAAGACTATCTGTAGAACCCTTGCGCGTGGGCGTCGTCGGCTTGGGCTGGGCCGGTGAGCAGCATCTCAAGAACTACCTGCGGCTGCCGAACGTGGAGGTCGTGGCGCTCGCTGGACTAGAGGAGCCCAGGCTGCGCGAACTCGGGCAGAGGTACGGCGTCCCCAATCTGCACCGCGACTACGTCGAGCTCGTCGCACGCGACGACCTTGATGCGGTAAGTATCTGTGCGCCCAACCACCTCCACGCCCCGGTGGCCATAGCAGCGCTAGAGAGCGACAAGCATGTGCTCTGTGAGAAACCCCTAGCACGTACGGGCGCAGAGGCCGAGGGGATCGTGCGAACTGCCCGGGAGGCCGGGCGTGTGGTACACATCGCTTTTACCCAGCGGGAGCGTGGGGACGTTCAGGTACTCAAGCGCCACATCCTGGACGGCAATTTGGGCCGCATCTACTATGTCAAGGCAACCTGGATGCGCCGCAATGGCATCCCTGGGATGGGGAGCTGGTTTACCAACAAGGAGATGGCCGGCGGTGGCCCTCTCATAGACCTGGGCGTTCACATGATCGACATGGCCCTTTACCTGATGGACGAGCCCGACATCGAGACCGTCAACTGTGCCACCTACGCGGAGCTTGGTCCCCAGGGCCGCGGCGGCCGCGGAGACACCAAAACGATAGTCGGCGACGCTTACGAGGTCGAAGACCTGGCCACCGCTTTTATCCGCCTCTCGGGGGGTGCGACGTTGAACCTGGAGGTCGGGTGGGCGGCCTACCGCGAGTCGAGCGACGACTTCGGCCTCACGCTCTATGGCACCGACGGAGGCGCCGAGATGAAGGTGAGAAACTACGGTACGCAAGACACCGTGCGCATCTACACCGACGTATCCGGCGTACCCGCCGTCGTCGCCCCAGAGATCGAGCCGCGCGAGGGGCATCTGACTGTCGTCCGCCGGTTCGTCGAGACCATCCGGAGTAGCGAATGGGAGGGACAGGTCGGAGAAGAGGGATTGCGCCGCGCTCGCGTCATAGATGCCTGCTACCGCTCGGCGCTCGAACACTGTGAGATCGTCCTCGACGGACACACGCGTTTGCGATGAAGTCGTCAGCCCTCGGTCTGCAGTAGTCAAGTTTTAAGCCCTTAACAACTCTAGGAGGCTGGTGCCGTCTTCGGTGAGAAGTGCGTGGAACCTCAACTCAGACTGTTTTGTACTATCGAAACGACATCTGCCCCTCGGCATTCGAATTCTAGGGACGGTCGGCGCTGTCGGATAGCGGCTCCAGGACAGATACCGCTTCGGGCTACTGGCGGGTATGTCGTCTCCACCATGTTCCCCACGTACGGCTCGCTGGCGTGGGTGAGGGACTGGTAAGCGTCGAAGAGTTCCCTTCTTGACACAAAAGTCCGCGCAACCGTACACTCCACCCCAGAACATCGCGCGTTTGTCACGCGAAAAGTGGGAGAGGGAGCCGACCGACGGACGATCCGCCGAACCGGTCGTTTGGCCTGGGAATCGCCTCTGTTACCGGCGTCGCTTTCGTCATCGACTTCCGACCACAAAGGGCGGGCTTTCGCGGAGAGAGAGGATAGGGATGTCGGACTTCAGAAGGACGCCTCTGCACGAGATGACGCGGGAGCTTGCGGCGACTGCGAGGGGAGACCTTCCCGCCACGCTGGTCGTCTGCGGCGGGACGCTGGTGAGCGTGACCTCCAGCGAGATCCTGCCCCGCATGAGCGTCGCCGTGCGGGGGTCGCGCGTAGCCTACGTCGGGACCGATGCGAGCCACACCATCGGGGAGGAGACCCGGATCGTCGAGGCCGAGGGCCGTTACGTTGCGCCGGGTTTTCTCGACGGCCACTGCCACATAGAGAGCACCCAGCTCACCGTCACCCAGTTCGCGAGAGCGGTCCTCCCCTTGGGCACCACGGGTGGCTTTTTCGACGCTCACGAGATCACCAACGTACTGGGCCTCCAGGGCCTGAGGCTGATGCTCGAAGAGGCCCGCGCAACGCCGCTTGCGGCCTACATGCAGGTAGCCTCCTGCGTGCCCTCCGCCTCGACGGAGCTGGAGACGTCAGGGGCGGTGATCGGGCCGGAAGAAGTCGCCGAGGCGCTCGGTTGGGGGGAGGACGTGATCGCCTTGGGTGAGGTGATGAACTTCCCCGGCGTGGTCTTCGGGGACGAGAAGATGCACGGCGAGATAGAGGCTACGCTCAGGGCCGGCAAGATCGCCGACGGCCACTTCGCCTGGCCCCCCGGCGACTGGCGCCTCGCCGCCTACGCCGCGAGCGGCATCACCGGCTGCCACGAGTCTACGACCGCGGAGGACGTCGTGTGGCGCCTCAGGTACGGCATGTACGCCAAGCTGCGGCGCGGCTCGGCCTGGCACGACGTCGCCGCCACCATAAAGGCGCACACCGAGATGGGCCTCGACCCGAGGCGCATCCTGCTCGTCACCGACGACCGCAGCCCCGA
>JALYGY010000270.1 GCA_030776865.1 Actinomycetota bacterium
TCGAGAAGTTCTCGGAGGAGCACGCCATCAAGATGGTGACCGTCGCCCAGATCATCGAGTACCGGCGCACCTACGAGACGCACATCAGGTGCGCCGTGGAGACCCGGCTGCCCACGCCTTTCGGCGAGTTCAGGCTCAGGGCCTACGAGAACGAGATAGACGACCTCACCCACCTCGCACTGCTCATGGGCGACCCGGAAGGCAAGGACGACGTCTTGGTGCGGGTGCACTCAGCGTGCCTCACGGGCGACGCGCTGCACTCCTTGCGCTGCGACTGCGGCGAGCAGCTTAAGGCGGCTCTTGCGCGCGTCGCCTCAGAGGGCGAAGGGGTGGTCGTCTACATGCAGCAGGAGGGGAGGGGTGTAGGGCTCCTCAACAAGATGAAGGCCTACCACCTCCAGGACGCCGAGGGGCTCGATACCGTCGAGGCGAACCAGCGACTCGGGCTCGCCCCTGATCTGAGGGACTACGGTATCGGGGCCCAGATACTGAAGGAACTGGGGTTGAGGCGCATCCGCCTGCTGACCAACAACCTCACCAAGGTCGTGGGCTTGCGGGGCTTCGGGCTCGAGATCTCGGAGCGGGTGCCGATCGAGATCGCACCCAACGGGCACAACGAGCGCTACCTCAAGACAAAAGCCGAGAAGCTCAACCACGTCTTCGAGACGTATTGAGGGGAATCATGGAGAGCAGGGACGAAGCCACCTACATTGAGGGCAACCTGTCGGCCGCGGGGCGGTCCTTCGGGGTGGTGGCCGCCCGCTTCAACGACTTTATCGTCCGCCAACTGCTCGCCGGGGCTTTGGACGCCATAGCCCGCCACGGGGGCGACCTGGGGGCGGTGGACGTCGTCTGGGTCCCCGGATCCTACGAGATACCACTCGCCGCCAAGCAGCTTGCGCTCTCTGGCCGCTACGGCGCCATAATCTGCCTCGGCGCCGTTATCCGGGGGGCGACGGCCCACTTCGACTACGTCGCGAACGGCGCGGCGAGCGGTATCTCCTCCGTCGCGCTGGAGACTACCGTGCCGGTTATCTTCGGCGTGATCACCACCGAGACCATCGAGCAGGCCATCGAGCGCGCTGGCACAAAGCTCGGCAACAAGGGCTTCGAGGCGGCCGTGACGGCCATCGAGATGGCGGACCTGATGCCCAGGATCCGCGAGCGCTCGCCCGAGGCCGGGGCGTCGCACGCCCGCGAGCTGGGCAGGAGCTAGGAGCCCTCGGCAACCGTAGGCTGGGGCGCCGTCCCGGCTTTCTGTACCTTGAAGCCCTTCAGGCACGAGGCGCAGACCCACACACGCTTGATCGCCGCGCCGTCCTGGATGCGAACCTTCTGCAGGTTCGGGTTCCAGCGCCGACGCGTCGCCCTCAAGGAGTGGCTCCGGGCGTTGCCGAAAGCCGGCCCTTTTCCGCAGGAATAACAGACTTTCGCCACTATACTTCTCCTGTGCTAGGATACCGGTCGAATTTGGGGACCCGGTGCCGGTCACCGGGCGGAGATTGTACCAGATTCTTGGGGTGGGCATGGCGCAGGCGGCTCGCGGACGTTCGGAAGACAGTAGGTCTGCAGCGCAGGGCGAAAGGTTCGATGCGATGGCGATAGAGACGGCCTTCGTGGTGGCTGCGGCCCACGCCGCGCTGAAGGCTCAAGTCGCCAGGATCAACGCGCTCAACGTCTACCCGGTCCCCGACGGCGACACGGGCACGAACATGCTTCTCACCCTCGAGTCGATCCTCGAGGAGGCCTCCGGCAAGACCTACGCGACGTCCCAGGCCGCCACTAGGGCCGGGGCTCGGGCTGCCCTCATGGGGGCCCGGGGGAACTCGGGGGTCATCCTATCGCAGATGATCCGGGGCGCCTGCGAGGTGCTCGCCGGGCGAACCACCCTTACGGCCGAGGCCTTCGCCGCCGCCCTCGAGGGCGCGCGCGAGAGGGCCTACGCGTCGGTCGCCGAGCCCGTCGAGGGGACGATGCTCACCGTCATAAAGGACGCTGCGCGCGCCGCGCTCGAGAACACCGAGGCGGACCTGCCGGCCGTGGCCGGTGCGGCGGCCCGTGAGGCTCACGCCTCGGTCCGGCGTACCCCGGAGCTGCTCGGGGTCCTGCGCGACGCCGGGGTGGTGGACGCCGGCGGGCTGGGCGTCGCCGTGATTCTCGACGGGATCTACGCCTGCGTGACGGGGCAGAAGATAGAGGAGCCGGCGGAAGAAGAGGGGGGGGCGCCGGACCTGGACGCGATCCACGCCCTGGAGGAGTCCTGGGGGTACTGCACGGAGTTCGTCGTGACCGGCTTCGCGGGCGAGGCGCGCGAGTTCGAAGATCATATCAACTCCTCCGGAAAAAGCGTCCTGGTGGTCGCCGACGAGGATCTCGTGAAGGTCCACCTCCACACTCAGGACCCCGGCGCCGCCCTCTCCTACGCGGGCGGCTTCGGGCGTCTTGCGGGGGTGAAGGTAGATGACATGGAGGCTCAGGTCCACGCCCGGGCCGAGGGCTTGGGGGACGCGGAAGAGCGTTCGAGAGGGTTGGGCGTCGTGGTGGCCAGTCGCGGAGAAGGGAACCGCGAGCTCTTTGAGCGGATGGGCGCGGTCGTGATCGAGGGCGGACAGGGGACCAACCCTAGCGCTGCCGACTTCGCGCGGGCGGTCGAGGAGACGGGGGCGAGATCGGTGGTGTTGCTGCCCAACAACAAGAACATCGTTCCCACCGCTGAGCAGGTCCACGAGTTGGTGGAGGCCGAAGTTCACGTCGTGCCCACGACCACCATCGCGGCGGGCCTCGCGACGATGGTGGGCTTCGACGCCGAGGGTGAGACGGAGGAGGTCGTAGAAGAGATGCACGAGATCGCCGACTCCTTGAGGACCGCGGAGATCACACGCTCCGTCCGCGACGCGAGGGTGGGTGACCGCGAGGTGCCCGAGGGCGCGTACATGGGGCTCCTCGACGGTGAGCTCTTCGCCGTCGAGGGTAGCGTCGAGGAGGCCGCGTTGAGACTCGCCGAGGAGATGCTCGCTGAGGCCGACGTGGTGACGTTACTGAGGGGCGTGGAGCTGGACGATGAGCCGCTGCAGAGAATAGCGGAGGGCATCCGCGCCCTCGACGACGTGGTGGAGGTCGAGGTGAGAGACGGCGGGCAGCCACTGTACCCGCTGCAGATGGTGGCGGAGTGACCACCGCGATCGTAACGGATTCGACGACGAGCCTCCCGCCCGGCGTGCTCGAGCGCCCGGACCTGCGCGTCGTGCCGCTGACCTTCCACTTCGGCCCCGACGAGAGTTACCGGGACAAGATCGATATGTCCAACGAGGAGTTCTACGAGAGACTGATCGCCGCCGACGAGTTCCCCACCACCTCCCAGCCCGCGCCGGGCGTCTTCGTGGAGGCCTACGAGGCGCTCTACGCCTACGACGACATCCTGGTTCTCACCGTCTCTCGCAAGTTCAGCGGCACCTATGATTCGGCCGTTAGTGCGGCGGGAATGATAGAGAGGCCGGTGGAGGTTCTCGACACCAAGAGCGCGGAGATGGGCTCGGGTCTGATCCTGCGGGAGGCCCTGCGGGAGATAGACGAGGGTGGGCAGTTCAAGGAGGTCCGGCGGGCGGCGGAGAGCGCGATCGAGCGCTGCAACCTGCTCTTCGCGGTGGGCACGCTGGAATACCTGGCGAAGAGCGGTCGCGTCGGGCGCGCGCGGCGCCTGGTCGGGGCGGCGCTCGACATCCGCCCGGTCCTGCGCATAGAGGACGGGGAGGTCATCCCGCACAAGCGAACCCGCGGGCGCAAGCGGCAGATGGCGGCCATCGTCGAGGAGGTCAGGCCCGCGGCGGAGGCCGGACGTCCCTTGTACTTCGGGCACGTGGGCGCCCCGGAGCTGCTCTCGGAGCTCGCGGAGAGGCTTGGGGTGGAGGAGGGGCTCGTGGCCGAGATAGGTGGGGTGGTCGGTTCCCACGTCGGTCCGGGGGCTTATGGCGTGGCCTACCTCTAGCGCCGAGCCCGGCCCCAGGCTCCCCCAACGGACGACCCTCACCGATCTACGCTCACGCCCGGTCACCGAGCTGCCCGGCGTTGGTCCGCGGGTAGAGGCGGCCCTCAAGGACCTCGGCGTGACCTCCCTCGCGGAGATGATCTCTCACTATCCTTCACGCCACGAGGACCTCTCGAACGTAAAGGGCATCTCCGAGCTACGCGTGGGGGAGAAGGCGACCGTCGTGGGCCGAGTGGTGAGCACCAGGCCCGTCGGGAGGCCGGTGCGCGGACGCGCGCCCGGCTTCTCGGTCCAACTCTACGACGGGACCGGCTACCTTTCTGCGATGGTCTGGGGGAGGAGCTGGCTCCTCAACGGGCTGCTGCCCGATACGCGGGTCGTCGCTTCGGGAGAGGTGCAGCGGCGCCACGGCATCCAACTCGCAGCGAAGAGCCTCGAGGTGATCGACGATGTGGACGACCACGGTCCCCACGCGGGCCGCTACGTGCCCGTCTACCCGGTCAACAAGGGGATACAGGCGCGTAGGATGCGTACCCTCATCCACCGCTCCCTGGACGCCGCGGGCCACGTCCTGGACCCGCTCCCCGCCGAGATGTTGGCGCGCCACGGGTTGCCCAACCTCTACGACGCCGTCCAAGAGGTTCACTTCCCGACCGACCGCTCGCGACTGAAGGCCGCCATGCGCCGGCTCGTCTTTCACGAGCTCTTCCTCATACAGACCGGTCTCGCGGTCCGAAAGGCGCGGCTCGAGAGAAGCGAGGTCGGTCGCAGCCACCGGGGTGACGGGAGCCTCTTGAACCCCTACCTGAAGGGCCTGCCGTTCAAGCTCACCGGCGCTCAGGAGCGGGTGATAGGGGAGGTCCTCGCCGACATGCGCTCGGAGAGGCCGATGCGCCGCCTTCTGCAGGGCGATGTGGGGAGCGGCAAGACCGCCGTAGCCGTGGCGGCGCTGCTCAACGCCGTCGAGTCCGGGGGGCAGGCCGCCATCATGGCCCCTACCGAGGTGCTCGCCGAACAACACTTCCTGTCCATCGGGGGGGCCCTCCCCGACCTTACGGTCAACGTCGTGCTGCTCACCGGCTCCCAGAGCCCCGCCGAACGGCGCGCGACCCTCGAGGGAGTGGCGAGCGGGGAGGCGCACGTCGTCATCGGGACACACGCGCTCATACAGAGGGGTGTTGAGTTCAGGGACCTCTCCCTCGTCGTTGTGGACGAGCAGCACCGCTTCGGGGTGAGCCAGCGGACCACGATAAGGGAGAAGGGCGGTACCCCCGACACCCTGATCATGACCGCCACCCCCATACCCCGTACGCTCTCGCTCACGCTCTACGGGGACCTAGAGGTCTCGATCATCGACGAGCTGCCGCCGGGCCGCAAGCCGGTCGAGACCCGGATCGTAGAACTGACGGAACGCTCCGAGGCCTATAGAGCGGTGAGCGAGGAGCTCGACGCCGGGCGGCAGGCGTACGTGATCTGCCCGCTCGTCGAGGAGTCGGAGGCGCTGGAGGACGTGCGAGCCGCCGAGGAGCTGTACGAGGAGCTCGCCCGTGAGATCTTCCCCGAAAGGCGCGTCGGGCTCTTGCACGGCCGGATGAAGGCCGCCGAGAAGCGCGGGGTCATGGCCTCCTTCCGGGCCGGCGAGACCGAGGTCCTCGTTTCAACGGTGGTGGTCGAGGTCGGGGTAGACGTGCCGAACGCGAGCGCGATCGTGATCGAGGGCTCCGAGCGCTTCGGGCTCTCGCAGCTCCACCAGCTCCGGGGCAGGGTCTGCCGGGGGCTCCACCCCCCGAAGTGCTTTCTCGTCGCCGACCCGAGGACCGAGGTTGCCGAGCGCCGCCTCGAAGCCCTCGTGGGGCACCAGGATGGCTTCAAGCTCTCTGAGGTGGATCTCGCTATAAGGGGCGAGGGGACCCTTTTCGGGAGCCGGCAGAGCGGGATGCCGGACCTCAAGGTGGCGAAACTCCTGCGAGACATAGATGTTCTGGTGGAAGCGCGGCGCGAGGCGTTCGCCCTCGTCGCCAGGGACCCAACGCTCAAGGGCCCCGCCCACCGACCTTTGCGACGTGAGATAAAGGAGCTGCTCGGCGCTGACGTCGAGTGGCTGTTCCGCGAGTGAGGGTCATCGCCGGAACGGCCCGCGGGATACGGCTCGCCCCGGTTTCCAGAGACGTTCGCCCCACCTCAGACCGCGTTCGGGAGGGCGTGTTCAACTCTTTGGGGCAGTTCTTCAGCGGCGGCGACGTCCTGGACCTGTACGCGGGGACGGGTTCTCTGGGCATAGAGGCCCTCAGCCGGGGCTGCGAGCGGGCCGTCTTCGTCGAGCGGGACGGGCGGGCTGTTGCGGTTATCCGGGAAAATTTGCGCAGGACGGGCTTTGTCGGTCGGGCCGAGGTCGTTCGGGGCGAGGTCGGGCGGGTGCTGGACCGGATGCTTACAGACGGGCGAGCATTCAATTTGATCTTCGCCGATCCGCCATATAGAATCGCGGCGACGGAGGTCAGGGACCTTGTGTCCCGGCTTGGCGCCCTGCTCGCGCCTGGCGGTCGGGTCGTGATCGAGAGCGGCCAGGCGGAGGGTGCAGGAGGCAAGAAAGGGGTCACGCGCCGCTACGGCGGCACGTTCGTGACGATACTTGAGCGGTCCGAGATCACAATGATCGTGGCGGTCTGTCCCGGGAGCTTCGACCCCGTAACCGAGGGGCACCTGGATGTGATCCGGCGAGCGTCCAAGATATTCGACCACGTCGTCGTGGCCGTGGGCGGCAACCTCCGCAAGAGGCCCCGGCTGCCGGCCGCCGAGCGAGCGCGGCTCATAGAGAAGGTCGCGGGGGGGTTCGAGAACGTCTCGGTCGAGGTGATGGATGGGCTTCTCGTAGAGTTCGCCCGAGAGCAGGGCGCGCGGGTGATCGTCAAGGGCTTGAGGGCGATCTCGGACTTCGAGTCGGAGTTCGAGCAGGCGCAGCTCAACCGGAAGATGTACCCTGAGCTCGAGACGGTGTTCATCATGGCCTCCGCCGAACACAGCTTTCTCTCGTCGAGCGTGGTGCGGGAGATAGCCTCTCTAGGCGGCGACGTGCGCGGACTCGTGCCTGACGGCATACTGGAGACCGTCAAGGAGATATATTTCGGCTCGAACGGTAATATGTAGGGGTTGCAGGCTAAGGTTAGGTTTGTAGGATGGACGTACTGGTGCTGATAGACAGGTTGGAGGAGCTGGTAGAGGAGGCGAGGAGCTTCCCCGGCTTCGGCAACACGGCCATGGTCGACCGGGACGCGGCCTTCGACATCATAGACCAGATGCGCCAGACGATCCCCGAAGAGCTCAAGCAGGCGCGCTGGATCGTCAAGGAACGTCAGGCCATGCTCGATGAGGCGCGCAGCGAGAGCGACCGCATCATCCGCAGCGCCCAGGACGAGGCTGAGAAGATCACCTCAGAGGAGGAGGTCCTCAAGAGGGCCGAGAAGCGCAGCGCGGAGATCATGGAGGACGCCAGGCGCCGGGAGCGTGAGATTCGGCTGGGCGCCGAGGACTACGCCGATGAGGTTCTGGCGAACCTGGAGGACAACCTCGCAAAGCTCCTCGAGGCGGTCCAGCGGGGCCGCAACAAGCTACAAGGCGTCCAGGAAGAGTAACCGGTGAGCGCATCGATACCCCTCAGGCGCCCCGGCGTCGAGGTCGGGGTCCGGCACGAGATACGCGCCGTCTTCGGGGTCGAGCCCTTCGGGCTCTACGGGCGCTACCACGAGATCGTGCAAGCGGAGGCGGCCGTCGGCGTCACCCGCCTCGCCGAGGGCCTGCACCTGGATCTGCGGGTCCGCGCTATCGTGCGCACGACCTGCGACCGGACGCTCGAGCCGACGGAGCTTCGACTCGAGTTCGGCGACTCGGAGTTCCTTTCGGGACCGAATAGCCACGAGCTCTGCGTCCAGGACTGGACGCTGGACCTGGAGCGTTACACCGAGAGGGCTCTGCCGAACGAGGTGCCGATGCAGGTCTTCTGCCCCGGTACCGAGCCCGTGGAGCCCGCAGCGGCTGGCGGGGAGATAGACCCCCGCTGGCGGGGTCTCGACGGGCTCTTCGCTTCTACTTTCTAGGTTTTTTGGTTATCATCAGGAGGTAAACTCATGGCAGTACCGAAGAAGAAGACCTCGCGGGCGCGCAGAGACCAGCGCCGGGCGCACCACGCGCTCGGGAAGCTGGGCCTGGTGGCGTGCCCCAACTGCGGCGAGCTGCACGTGCCGCACCGCGTCTGCCCCGAGTGCGGCTACTACAAGGGTCGCACCGTGGTCGCCGTGGAAGCTACCGAGTAGCCCGGCTCCCCAGAGAGCCCGCCGATGCGCATAGCGGTAGACGCCCTCGGCGGTGATAAGGCGCCACAGGCGATAATCGCCGGGGCCGTCGCCGCCGCCGGAAGGCTTGCGCAGGACGAGGTATTCCTAATCGGGGACAGAACGCTCGTCGAAGCCGCGATGGACTCGGAGCCGCCCCGCAACCTCCGGGTGCGGGACGCGGGTGGTCCTATCGGGATGAACGAAGACCCCGCCTCGGCGCTGAGAACGCGCCCCGACGCGAGCGTGGCCGTAGCCGCCGGGATGGTGCGCGATGGCGAGGCCGACGCCCTGTTCTCCGCCGGCAACACGGGTGCGACGGTCGCCGCCGCCCTGCTCCGGATCGGACGCCTCGAGGGCTGTCGCAGACCGGCCATCGCAACGGTGTTGCCCTTTCGGTCGCCGGCGTTGCTGCTGGACGCTGGCGCGACCATCATGTGCAGGCCGCAAGACCTCTTGAATTTCGCTATTCTGGGGAGCGTGTTCGCGCAGCGGTACTTCGAACTCGACGGCGAGGCTCGTGTGGGCCTTATAAACGTCGGCGAGGAGCCGGGGAAGGGGAATGATCTCACAAAGGAAGCATACCGGCTCATGAGCGGGTCGCGGGGCTTGCGGTTTGTCGGGAACGTCGAGGGACGAGACGTCGGTGGCGGCGTGGCGGACGTGCTCGTCACGGACGGGTTCACCGGCAACGTGGTGCTCAAGACCGCCGAGGGGGTGGCGCGCGAGATCCTGGGCCTGCTCCGCTCCGCACTGACCGACGGCTTCTTGAGCAAGCTCGCCGCCGGGGTTCTGCGCCCGCGGCTCGTCGGGGTGAGGGACCGGGTAGACCCCGAGAACTACGGCGGCTCTTTCCTGCTCGGCGTGAGGGGTTCGGTCGTGATCGGGCACGGCAACTCGGGGGCCAGGGGCGTGGAGAACGCCCTGGTAGGCATCTCCCGCGCGGGTGCGGGTCTGTCGGAGCTGCTCGAAGAGGCACTCGCCGCGGGGCGCCCGGCACCTACGGCAGGAGACCCCACTTGAACGGTCGCCCCGTCGGCAAGATCGTCGGCGTCGGACGGGCCCTGGGGGGGCGGGTGGTGACCAACCGGGACCTCGAGCGCACCCTCGACACGACGGACGAGTGGATCTCGACGCGCACCGGCATCAGAGAGCGCCGCTTCGTCGGTGAGGGCGAGGACTGCGCCACGCTCGCCATCCAGGCCTCCAAAAAGGCTCTGAAACACGCCGGGAGAGAGGGGAACTCCCCGGATCTGATCGTCTGCGCAACCTCGACCGCGCCCGAATCCATGCCATCGGTTGCGTGCCTGGTGGGCGAGGCGATCGGAGCCCCCGGCGTCGGCGCTTTTGACCTCGCGGCAGCCTGCGCCGGCTTCCCCTACGCGGCCTCCGTCGCCGACTCCATGCTCGAAAGCGCCGCCGCCAGCCGCGTGCTCCTGATCGGGGCCGACGCGATGAGCACGATCGTGGACCAGAACGACCGCTCCACGGCCATCCTCTTCGGCGACGGAGCAGGGGCGGTGATCCTGGCCCCGAGCGAGGACGAATCGGGTTTTGTAGACCACATCCTCGGTGCCGACGGCCGGATGGCCCCCCTCGGGCGCGCCGGCCACCCAGGCGACGAGCACAAGCTCTACCAGAACGGCCGCGAGGTCTTTAAGTTCGCCGCGAGGATCATGCCCGAGTTGGTCGAGAAACTCCTCTCTCGCAACAACCTCGCCCTGGATGACGTGCAGTACATCATCCCGCATCAAGCTAATGCACGCATAATACAGACGGCAGCGAGAAAGATGAAGGTACCGGAGGAGAAGATCGTGGTGAATTTGGACCGTTTCGGGAACACCTCGGCGGCGAGCATCCCGCTCTCCTACCCGGACATCTACGAGAAGCTGGAGCCGGGCAGGCACGTCATCACGGTTGGTTTCGGCTTTGGTCTGACCTGGGCGGCGAACCTGTACAGGATCTAGAGGGACGAGGGGGGAGGTGGAGGTTCGGCGGGCGGTCGTGTTTCCCGGCCAGGGGAGTGGTCGCGGGGAGATCTCCGGCGAGGTGCGGGCGCGTGTCGGTGATGGGGAGGTGCCCTACCAGCTCTCTGTCTTCGCGAGTTCCGTTGATCTTCTCTACAAGCTGCGAGATCGGGGCATCGAGCCGGATGTGGTGGCCGGGCACTCTTTAGGAGAGTACGCCGCCGCGCACGCGGCAGGGAGTCTGGGGCTCGAGGATGGGGTGAGGCTTGTGGCGGAGAGGGATCGGCTGATGATCGAGGCGGCGCGGGAGAACCCCGGCGGGATGGTGGCTCTGATCGGGGCTGATCCCCTTGAGGTCGCCCGGGTCGCCGAGGAGGCTGACGGGGTCGTCGTGGCGGCCAACTTCAACACGCCGCGCCAGACGGTGATCTCGGGCGAGACGGCAGCTCTGGAGGCTGTTTGTGGGAGCGTGGGCGGGCGCAGGGTGCAGCTCGGGGTGGCGGGGGCATTTCACTCGCCGCTCATGCTGAAGGCCTCCCGCGCGATGGAGGCGGCGTTGGGGGAGGTCGCGCTGCGGGATCCCGTGGTCCCTATGGTTGGCGCAACGGACGGTGGGGTGTTGGCGAGGGCGGACGACGTTCGGCGTGCGCTCGTGAACCAGATGCTCTCGCCGGTGCGCTGGGTCGCGGTGATCGAGAGGTTTTTGAGTGTGGGCGTCGAGGAGATCATCGAGGCGGGGGAGGACGGGACGCTGACCAGGATGCTGCGCGACTTCAGGCGCAAGGAGATCAGAGGCTACACGGCGAGGGAGGTGCTCTCGTGAACTTGCCGCTGGGGCCGGCGGAGATCCGGGGTCTCATCCCGCACCGCTACCCTTTCTTGCTTGTGGACGGTATCGAGGAGCTGGAACCGGGTGTCCGGGCTGTGGGCGTAAAGAACGTCACCCAGAACGAGCCGTTCTTTCAGGGACATTTTCCTGACTACCCGGTCATGCCGGGTGTTCTGATAATCGAGGCGATGGCCCAGGTCGGGGCGGTGGGCGTAATGGCGGGGGGGGACCATCGGGACAAGCTCGCGCTCTTCGCCGGCATAGACGGCGTCAGGTTTCGCAGGCAGGTCGTGCCGGGGGACGTCTTGAGGATGGAGGTCGAGATAGAGCGCCTCAAAGGGCGCGTCGGGCGGGGCAGGGGTCGGGCAAGGGTGGGCGACGAGCGGGTCTGCGAGGCGGAGCTGATGTTCGCGTTTGCGGAGAGGGGGCAGCTCAGGTGATCGAGAGCGGACGCGTGGCAGTGGTCACCGGCGGCGGGCGCGGCATCGGGCGCGCGATAGCAGCGCGACTCGCCGGGGAGGGCGCACAGCTGGCGATCTCCTACCGCAAGGACGACGCCGCTGCTGAGGAGAGTGCGGAGAAGGTGCACGCCGCTGGCGCAAGGTGTGAGCTCTTCAAGGGAGATATCTCCTCGCCTGGGGGTGTCGAGACGCTCTTCAAGGGCGTGAGCGACGCTTTCGGGCGGGTGGACATACTCGTCAACAACGCCGGCATCACGCGGGACAACCTCATGATGCGGATGAAGGAGGAGGAGTTCGACGAGGTCCTCGGGACCAACCTCAAGGGCACGTATCTCTGCACGCGAGCGGCTCTCAGACCGATGGTTCGGGCGCGGTGGGGCAGGATCGTGAACGTTAGTTCCGTGGTCGGGCTCGTCGGTAACGCCGGGCAGGCCAACTATGCGGCCTCCAAGGCCGGGATCATCGGGTTCACCAAGAGCGTGGCGCGGGAGGTGGCGCGGCGCGGGATCACGGTCAACGCCGTGGCGCCCGGGTACGTCGAGACCGAGCTGACCGGGAGCTTGTCCGAGAGCGTAAAGGAGCAGATAAGGGAGCAGGTTCCCATGGGACGGTTCGGCGAGGTAGAGGAGGTAGCGGAGGTCGTCGCGTTCCTGGTGGGCGAGGGCGCAGGATACGTCACCGGACAGACCATAGCCGTGGACGGCGGGATGACTATGCACTAGGGCGTTTTGGGGGTACACTACGCGCTGTGCGCCCGCAGAGGTGCGCGGTGTGGCTTGTAGCAAAATCTGGAAGGAGGGACGGCTTGGATCGCGAAGAGATACTGACGAAGATTCAGGAGATAACCGCCGATAGGCTGGGAGTAGACGAGAGCGACGTCACCCCCGAAGCTTCTTTCCGCGAAGACCTAGAAGCGGACTCCCTGGATCTGGTCGAGCTCATCATGGAGCTCGAGGAGCAGTTCGGGATGGAGATCCCCGACGAAGAAGCCGAGAAGATC
>JALYGY010000271.1 GCA_030776865.1 Actinomycetota bacterium
TCCCTCCAGAAACCGAAGACTGCGAACACGCCCACGAGCAAGAGCAGGAGGCTGAAGATGCCGACGTAGCCGACGGTGAGCCTCAAACGGATGCTATCGAGGTTCATCGTGTCCTGGCTGGGGATCGAAGGTGTAGCCCACCCCCCGGACGGTGCGTATGTGGGATGGTTCCCCCTCGCGGTCGAGCTTCTTGCGCAAGTAGGAGACGTAGAGGTCAACCACGTTGCCGTAGACCTCCTCATGCCCGCCCCAGACCGTATCGAGCAGTACGGAGCGGGTGAAGACCTGTTTGGGGCGCTGAATGAGGGTGGCGAGCAGAGCGAACTCCGTGGCGCTCAGGTTTACCCGCTCTTCACCGCGCCATACGGCATGGCGGGCAGGATCGAGGCTCACATCTGCTGCCCTGAGGATCGAGTCGGTCTTCTTTTCCTCCCGGGGCCATCGCGAGAGGGCGCGCACGCGGGCGAGCAGTTCGGCGACAGCGAAGGGCTTGGGCAGATAATCGTCCGCTCCCGCATCTAGGCCGGTTACGCGGTCCTCGATCTGCCCCCTGGCCGTGAGCATCAGGACCGGGACGCTCATCTCGGCCGCGCGCAGCCT
Source organism: Actinomycetota bacterium (assembly GCA_030776865.1). GTDB lineage: Bacteria > Actinomycetota > Rubrobacteria > Rubrobacterales > Rubrobacteraceae > JALYGY01. Next base: position 601 of record JALYGY010000271.1, read on the forward strand.
GCGTACGAGCTGGATCCCGTCCAGATCCGGAAGCATCCAGTCTACTATCAGGAGGTCGAAGGGCTCCGCGAGGGCGCGCGCGAGGGCCGATCGCCCGTCTCCCACCGTCTGCGTAGCGTAGCCCTCCCCGCTGAGTACCCGGGCGAGCCTGCTGGCGAGGCGCTCCTCATCTTCCACGACAAGTATCCGTATCATCGTTACTATTTTACTATCGTCCCCACTACGGTCCGCGACCACGCTCTCTGTGCAAACTCTAATGATCTCTACAGACCAAGCACACGTTTAGAGACCAAACTATCCATGATGGAAGATAGCGAGAAGCCTTAGGGTTGAAAGGAGGCTCTTCCTTAATGGCGCGCCACGCAGACGAGTCTGTACCCAGCCATATACCCATGCTCCTCACAAGATGAGCGCCGCAGGGTTCGGCGTGAACAGCCGAGAGTCGGACATACGTGGCCTGGCCGTCTTCAGCGAGAACGGCGAGCGGATGGGCAGCGTGGAGGATTTCTACGTCGATACGGTAGAGCGTGAGGTGCGCTTCCTGGAGGTTGGCGCCGGGGGTTTCATGGGCTTAGACGAGAAGCACTTCCTGATCCCCGTGGAGGTCGTGAAGATCTACGAGGACGGGGTGACGGTGGACCAGAGTAGCGAGGAGGACAACGAACCGCTGCTGCTCAATACGAACGCCGTGCCCGATGACACCTACGAGCGCGACTTCTAGGACGACCACTAAGGTCTCGCTTTCGAGAAAGGGTTAAGCGACGGTAGCTCGAGAGGACGTGTTCGGTCGCTACCGCAGCACGAGGGTTCGTCGTTCGTCATCTACCGCGACCAGTCCCACCGGGATCAGGACGGACTTCTGGCTCGAGGAAGTTCTCCTGACTTTGATGTACACCGGTTCGCCGGCCCTGGGACCGATCCTGTGCGTGCTGGTGTTGGGCATCGTGCTCGGCGATCCGGCAGGGGGATAGGGAGTGCAAGGGTACAGGCTCGTCGCCGCGATACTTCCCAAGGGGTCCGCTGGCAAGGCCATGGACGCGGCGCGTGAGGCCGGCGCGGAGGGCGGAACCATACTCCTGGCCCGAGGGACCGGGGTCCATGAAGCGAGGAGGTTTTTCGCGCCGTCATCGTCTCGCTCTTCACGGTGGGGCTGAAGAGGCGGACGCCCCTGACTGCCGACTTCTGGTCCCTGCCGGTGCGCCTCGCCACAGTGGGCATGGTATTCACGATCGCCGCTGTGACCCTGATGGGCACCACGCTCCTGGCGCTCCCACTGGGCGCCGCGGTGCTGCTCGGGCCCGTGCTGGCACCCACCGACCCGGTGCTGGCCTCGGAGGTGCAGGTGCGCAGTTCAACGGACAGGGACTCCGTTAGGCACGCCTTGAGCGGGGAAGCTGGGCTCAACGACGGCTTGGCCTTCCCGTTCGTGATGCTGGGGTTGGGGTTGCTGGGGCTGCACCCCGACGCGAAGACGCAGGCCTCTTCAAGCTGTGGGCAAACGGCGAGTTCGGCATGTGGGGTTGGTTAGGCTGGGATCTTCTTATCTGGGCGGTGGGTGCGGGCTTCGCCCTGGGCGGCCTGACGGGTAGCATGGTGGGCCGTTTGGCCTTGCACCTGCACCGCCGGCGGCACGACATCTTCGCCCTACGCGAGTTCTTGGTGTTGGGGCTGATCGCCCTGTCCTACGGTCTGGCGGAGTTGGTCTACGGCTACGGTTTCCTCGCGGTGTTCGCAGCGGGCTACGCCTTGCGGCGCATCGAGTTGCGGGCCACGGGATACGCCTCCTAGCCCCGGAGACGCAGCCGGAGGACCTGGGCGAGGGGGCCGAAGAAGAAACCAGCACCAAAGAGCCCGAGCAAGCCGCCCAGCGCATGGCGACGGCGCTCATGACCTTCAACGACCAACTGGAACGTATCCTGGAGGCGGCGGTAGCGGTCCTGCTGGGTGCGGTATTGACCACCGAATTCTGGGCCCCCGAGGTGATCTGGCTGGCCCCGCTGCTCTTTTTGATCGTGCGCCCTTTGGTGGTGGTCGTCGGGCTCCTCAGCAAGGCTACCTCCCGCACCCAGGAGGCGTTGATGGGCTGGTTCGGCATCCGTGGCATCGGCTCGCTCTACTACCTGACCTATGCCCTCGGCTACGGCGTTTCCGGGGAACTTGCCGAGCGCCTGACCGCTCTGGTGTTGTCGCTGGTAGCGTTGTCCATCGTGGTGCACGGCGTCAGCGTGACGCCACTAATGAAGCGCTACGAAGACCAGACCTGAGATCTCGCCGCCCGGGACCTTCATTGCTCTTCTGGTACGCTGTCCTCAACGGAATGAGAGCCCGAGGGTTCGAGAACTTCTCGGC
>JALYGY010000272.1 GCA_030776865.1 Actinomycetota bacterium
GGCCGACCCAGAACAACCAGCAGGGGCTCTACACCTTCGAGGCCCCCATGCACGTATCGAACGTGATGCTGGTAGACCCGAACAGTGGGGAGCCGAGCAGGGTCGGCTACCGGTTCACGGATTCGGGCGAGAAGGTCCGGGTCGCCAAAGCATCCGGGAAGGACATAGATGGCTAGGCTCAAGGACAGGTATAACGAGGAGATCGCCCCGGCTCTCAGGGAGAGGTTCGGCATCGAGAACCCCATGCGAGTCCCGCGGCTCGAGAAGATCGTGGTCAACATGGGCGTCGGCGAGGCCGTGCAGAACAGCCGGGCCCTGGACGGCGCGATGGAGGACCTGACCAAGATCACCGGCCAGAAGGCGCAACTAAGGAGGGCGCGCAAGAGCATAGCCGGGTTCAAGATCCGGGAGGGGATGCCGGTCGGCGCCAGGGTTACCCTGCGCGGCGAGAGGATGTGGGAGTTCCTCGACCGCCTGGTCTCGGTCGCCCTCCCGCGCGTGAGGGACTTCCGGGGGGTGAGCCCGAACTCCTTCGACGGACACGGCAACTACGCCCTGGGCCTGCGCGAGCAGCTCATCTTCCCGGAGATCTCCTACGACGCGATAGACGCGACCCGCGGCCTCGATGTCGCGGTAGTGACGACCACGGAGAGCGACGAGGAGGCGCGGGAGCTCCTGCGGCTGCTCGGGATGCCCTTCAGGGATAGTTGAGAGGTAGGGTATGACGAGAAAAGCTCTGCTGGTAAAGCAGAAGAAAAGACAGAAGTACGGGGTACGGGAGTACAACCGGTGCCAGCGGTGCGGCCGAGGGCGCGGATACTACCGGAAGTTCGGGTTGTGCAGGATCTGCCTCAGGGAGCTGGCCCATGAGGGCAAGATACCCGGGGTGACGAAAGCGAGTTGGTAAGAGGCAATGGCGGTTAACGATCCCATAGCGGATTTCCTGACCCGGATCCGCAACGCGCACATGGCAAAGCACGCGTCGGTCGAGATCCCCCACTCCAGGATGAAGAGGGAGATAGCCCGGATCCTCACGGAGGAGGGTTACATCGGCGGCTTCTCGGAGGAGGGCTCCGGAGCGGAGAAGGCGCTCGTCATCGAGCTGAAGTACGGCGCCGACGGGCAGCGCGCGATAGCGGGCCTCAGGCGGATGAGCCGCCCGGGCCGGCGCGTCTACCGCAAGCAGAAGGACATCCCCCGCGTGCTCGACGGTCTCGGGGTGGCGATCCTCTCGACCTCGCAGGGGATCCTCACCGACCACCAGGCCCGCAGCAGGGGCGTCGGCGGCGAAGTCCTCTGCTTCGTGTACTAGGGGAGGTTTTATGTCCAGAATTGGCAAGGCGCCAGTCGAGGTCCCCCCTTCCGTGAACGTCGAGATCTCGGAGCGCAGCGTAAAGGTAACGGGCCCCAAGGGCGAGCTGACCGTGCCCATCGGGCGCGGCGTCGAGGTGAGTCGGGAGAACGGGAGCCTGGTGCTTAGGCGGGCTTCGGAGGCGCCCGAGCACAAGGCGATGCACGGGTTGACCAGGAGCCTGGTCCAGAATGCCGTCACTGGCGTCACGGAGGGCTTCTCGAAGACCCTGCAGATCGCGGGCGTCGGCTACCGGGCGCAGCTGCAGGGGCAGGACATAAGCCTGCAGGTCGGGTTCTCGCACCCCGTCACGCTCTCGCCGCGCGAGGGCGTGGAGTTCGAGGTGCCCAGCCCGACGACGGTAGTCGTGCGCGGCATAGACAAGCAGCGGGTCGGGCAGATGGCGGCGGAGATCCGGGCCGTCCGGCCGCCGGAGCCCTACAAGGGCAAGGGTATCCGCTACAGCGACGAGCAGATCCGGCGCAAGGTCGGCAAGGCCGGCTAAGAGGAGGTTTTTTCGGATGGCGGTAGTCCAGAGAAAGCGGCTGCACCGGGAGAAGCGCCGCAGGCGCGTCCGGCGCAAGATCGTCGGCACGGCACAGCGCCCCAGGCTCTCCGTGTACCGCTCGAACGTTCACATCTACGCCCAACTTATAGACGACTACGCGGGCCGCACCCTGGCGGCTGCCGACTCCCGCGAGGTGGGAGAGACCGAGAACCGAACGGAGGCCGCGCGCAAGGTTGGCGAGCTCGTGGCCAACAGAGCGGCGGAGGCGGGGATACGGGAAGTGGTCTTCGACCGGGGCGGCAACAAGTACCACGGCCGGGTTGCGGCGCTCGCAGAGGGCGCGCGCTCCGGCAACCTGAAGCTTTAGGAGGAAGAACTTGGGACGACCGAGGACATCTCAGAGCAGAGGACAGGGCCCTTCGGGGGCGTCGGGCGGCAACCCTAGGGGAGGAGGCAGCACCACCCGCGAGCGCGACGCCCGGGGGTTCCGGCCCCGCGAGCGGGCGCAGCGCGAGGGGGGCGGCGATCTGCAGGACAGGGTCGTCGAGATCCGGCGCGTGGCCAAGGTCGTCAAGGGCGGTCGGCGCTTCAACTTCAGCGCGCTCGTCGTCGTCGGCGACGGCAAAGGGAGAGTGGGCGTGGGCTTGGGCAAGGCCAACACCGTCCCCGCGGCGATCGGCAAGGGACAGGATCGGGCGAAGGCCAACATGTTCGACGTGCCGATGCGCAACACGACGATCCCGCACGAGGTTCTGGGCAAGTTCGAGAGCTCTTCGGTCATGCTCAAGCCAGCCTCCGAGGGTACGGGGGTCATCGCGGGCGGCGCCGTCCGCGCGGGCATGGAGCTGGCGGGGGTGAGGGACGTGCTCACGAAGGCTTTAGGCTCGACGACCGCCGTGAACCTGGTGCGGGCGACGGTTGACGGCCTGAAAAAGCTCAGGACCAAGGCGGATATCGAGCAGACGCGGGGGGTGAAGATAACGCTATGAGCCCCCTGAAGGTCACGCAGGTCAGGAGCGTCATAGGCTCGCAGCAGGGCCACAAGAGGACGGTGCGCGCCCTCGGACTCAAGCGTATCCGCGACTCCCGGGTGCACGAGGATACGCCCCAGATCCGGGGCATGCTCCACAAGGTGCGCCACCTGGTAAGCGTCGAGGAGGTCGAGCAGCGGTGAGATTGAACGAACTAAAGGGGGCGCCCGGCTCGAAAAAGGCGCGCAAGCGCGTAGGGCGCGGCATGGGAAGCGGGCACGGCAAGACCAGCGGGCGCGGCCACAAGGGCGCGGGGGCCCGCTCGGGCGCGAAGGCGCACGCGACCTACGAAGGCGGCCAGATGCCGCTGCAGCGCAGGCTTCCGCGCCTAAAGGGGGAGGCGCGGGGTAGGCACACCGTCGCCAGACCCGTGGTGTACGCGGGCGTGAACGTGGGCCAACTCGAGGGCCTCTCAGGTGATACGATAGGCCCAGACGAGCTACGAGCCGCCGGTCTCGTCAGAAAAAAGGCGAACCTCGTCAAGATCCTCGGTGACGGGGAGATCGGGCACGCCGTCACCGTCAGGGCGCACGCCTTCTCCAAGTCGGCTCAAGAGAAGATAGCGGCGGCCGGAGGTAACGCCGAGGTACTGGAGCGATAGACTGATGTTGGGATCCCTAGCAAACGCCTGGAAGGTCCCCGAACTCCGGCGGAGGCTGATGTTCACGGCGGCCATCATCGCCGCGTACCGGCTCGGGGCTTTCGTGCCCCTGCCGGGGATCGACCGCGAAACCCTCGCCACGGGGCTCCAGACCGGGCAGAACGCCATAACTGGCCTTTTCGGGGTGTTCACGGGGGGAGCGTTCAACAACCTCTCCGTGTTCTCGCTGGGGATCATGCCCTACATAACGGCGGCGATCGTGATGCAGCTGATGACGGTGGCCATACCCCGCTTGCAGGAGCTCGCCAAAGAGGGCGAGACCGGCCAGCAGAAGATCACGCAGTACACCCGGTACTTCACGCTCGTGCTGGCCTTTATACAGTCGATCGCGATGGTCCTGTTCTTCCGGTCGGCGCAAGCCGGCGGGGTGCTCACCGGGGCCACCCCGATCGACATCTTCCTCGTCATCATCACCCTGACCGCCGGCGTGATGCTCACCATGTGGCTCGGGGAGCTCATAAGCCAGCACGGCCTGGGGAACGGCATCTCGCTCATAATTACGGTCTCGATCCTCTCGCAGGCGCCCAACGCCATCCGTACCCTCCTCGAGGACGGCAACGTGCTCAACATGGTCATCTTGGGAATACTCGCGATCCTCATCATCGCGGCGATCGTGTTCGTCAACGAGGGGCAGCGGCGCATCCCGATCACCTACGCCAAGCGGCAGGTAGGCAGACGGATGAGCCAGGGCGGGACGACATATCTGCCCCTGAAGGTCAACATGGCCGGGGTCATCCCGATCATCTTCGCCTCCTCGCTCCTGATCTTCCCCGTGGTGCTCGGTCAGCTCGCCGCAGGGGGAGATCCGGACTCGATCCTGGGTCGTCTCGCTGCGTTCTTCGCGCCGGGAAGCGCGCCGTACCTTATCTTCTACGCCCTCCTCATAGTGATGTTCACCTACTTCTACACGGCGGTGCAGTTCAACCCCATAGAGCACGCCGACAACCTGAAAAAGAGCGGCGGCTACGTGCCAGGCATCCGCCCCGGGCAGCCGACGGCGGTCTACCTAAACAACGTCCTGACCAGAATCACGCTCTTCGGGGCGATCTTCCTCTCGGCTGTGGCGGTGGTGCCGTACCTGATCACGGGGGTCATGAACCTGCCGCAGTCGATCTTCCTCGGCGGGACCTCGATGCTGATCGTGGTCGGCGTCTCCTTGGACACTGTGCGCCAGCTCGAGAGCCAGCTGATGATGCGCAACTACGAGGGCTTCTTGAGGAAACGATGAGGATCGTACTCTTGGGACCCCAGGGGGCCGGCAAAGGGACCCAGGCGCAGCGGATCTCCCAGAAAACGGGCGCCAGACACATCTCCACCGGGGCTCTGGTGCGCGCCGAGATACGTTCCAACTCCGAATTGGGTCGGACCATAAAGGACTACAACGATCGCGGCGAGCTGGTCCCCGACGAGATAATCGTCGAGATGATGAAACCTCACCTGGAGGAGGCCGACTCCTGGATCCTGGACGGCTTCCCGCGCAACCAGACCCAGGCAGATCTCCTCGACCACATGCTCGAGGAGATCGACGCCGAACCCGATGCGGCCGTCGCCCTCGAGGCGCCAGACGACCTGCTTGTCGAACGCCTCTCCGGGCGGCGAACGAGCGAGGCGACGGGGAGGGTCTACCACATCGAGTACGACCCGCCGCCGGAGAACGGCGAGGAGGACCCCGGTCCCTTTATCCAGCGCGAGGACGACACGGAGAGGGCGCTTCGCCGCCGCCTGAGGATTTATCATGAGCACACCAAGCCCCTGAAAGGTTACTACGCCGAAAGGGACATCCTCGTTACGGTGGACGCCGCGCAGGGCATCCCTCAGGTCACCAAAGCCATCCTCGAGGGCGTGAGGGAGAGATCTTGATCATCCGCAAGAGCCACGCCGAGCTCGAAGCCATGCGCGAGGGTGGGAGGATAACCGCCGCCTGCCTGAGAGTGCTCGCCCAGAACGTCCGCCCGGGCGTCACGACAAAGGAGCTCGACTCTTTGGCCGAGGAGTTCATCCTCTCGCGGGGCGGGACGCCCGAGTTCAAGGGCTACCAGGGTTTTCCAGCCTCGATCTGCGCCTCGCCGAACGCCATGATCGTGCACGGCATCCCCGGCTCCTACCGCCTCAAGGAGGGGGACATCATCTCCTTGGACGTCGGCGTGCGCTACGAGGGCTTCGTAACCGATTCCGCTACCACCGTCGCTGTCGGGGAGGTTCCCGAGGAGACACACAGGCTCCTGGAGACCACCCGGCGCTGCCTCGAGGCGGCCACCGAGCAGGCACAGACCGGCAAGAGGCTCGGGGACATAGGACATGCGATCCAAGCCCTGGCCGAAAGCCGGGGCTACGGGGTCGTGAGGGACCTCGTCTCCCACGGGGTCGGGCGCAAAATGCACGAGGAGCCCCAGATCCCCAACTACGGCCGCCCCGGCACGGGAGCGCGCCTGCTGTCGGGGATGACGTTCGCTATAGAGCCCATGATCACCCTCGGTAGCTACGACATCCGTATCAGAGAGTGGGACCACTGGTCCATCTACACAGCCGATGGCTCCCTCTCGGCCCACTTCGAGCACACCGTCGCCGTCACCGAGAACGGCCCGTGGGTGCTGACCCTCGACGACGGCGAAGCGGGAGGAGAGAGACGGGCCGTTCTCGGGGTGTGAGCGAGCGAACCGACGTGGTAACATATGCGTTTGGCTTTAGAGCTATCTTGTAACCACTCGAGGTAGGAGGTCCTTGGCCAAAGAAGACGTTATAGAGGTTGAAGGTACCGTAACCGAGGCGCTGCCCAACACGCAGTTCAGGGTCGAGCTCGAGAGCGGTCACAACGTGTTGGCCCACATCTCGGGCAAGATGCGGATGAACTACATCCGCATCCTTCCGGGCGACCGGGTGAAGGTGGAGCTCAGCCCCTACGACTTGAGCCGGGGACGGATCACCTACAGGTTCAGGACCTAAAGTAGTACAGAAGGAGAAGTTGTGAAGGTACGAGCGAGCGTCAAACCCATCTGCGAGCGCTGCAAGGTCATAAAGCGTCGCGGGGTGGTGCGCGTCATCTGCACTAACCCCCGCCACAAGCAGAGGCAGGGCTAGAGCATGGCGCGCATAGCGGGCGTTGACCTGCCAAGGGAGAAGAGGGTCGAGGTCGGGCTGACCTACGTCTACGGGATCGGCATTTCGACGGCCAGAAAGGTCCTCACGGAGACCAGTGTGGACCCGGATACGAAGGTCCGCGACCTGGCCGAGGGCGAGGTCGCCACGATCCGGGCGTACGTGGACCAGAACGTGCAGGTCGAGGGCGATCTCAGGCGAGAGGTCAACCAGAACATCCGGCGGCTCATAGACATCGGGACCTACCGTGGGATCCGGCACCGCCGGGGCCTCCCCGTGCGCGGGCAGAGGACGAAGACCAACGCCCGCCAGCGCAAGGGTCCGAAGCCGTCCATAGGCGGGAGGAAGAAGAAGTAGATGGGCAGGCAACGTCAGCAACGCAGGGGAGCCAGCCGTTCACGCCGGAGGGTCCGCAGGAACATACCGACCGGCGTCGTCCACATAAAGAGCTCTTTCAACAACACCATCGTCTCAGTGACCGACCAGGAGGGTAACGTCATAGCCTGGGAGTCGGCGGGGTCTCTGGGGTTCAAGGGGAGCCGCAAGAGCACGCCGTACGCGGCCCAGATGACGGCCGAGAGCGTGGCGAACAAGGCGATGGACCAGGGGGTCCGTCGTGTGGACATCGAGGTCAAGGGTCACGGCTCGGGCCGAGACATGGCCGCCCGGACCTTCCAGGCGATGGGTATCGAGGTGCTCTCCATAAAGGACGTCACGGGCCAGCCGCACAACGGCTGCAGGCCGCCCAAGCGGCGCAGAGGTTAGAAGAGGAACAGGGAGGTCAGCGAGAGCAGTGGCGCGTTACACGGGTCCAAGGGGCCGGCGAGACCGGCGGGCGGGGGTGATGCTCTCTTCCATGCGGAAAAACCCGCTCGAGAAGAAGCCCTATCCGCCGGGGGAGCACGGCCGCGGTAGGCAGAGGCAGACGGAGTACGGCATGCGGCTCCTCGAGAAGCAGAAAGCCCGGTGGTACTACGGGGTCTCCGAGAAGCAGTTCCGGCGGGCCTACGACAGGGCCACCCGGATGCCGGGGGTCAGCGGCGAGAATTTGCTCAGGCTCATGGAGCTCAGGATGGACAACGTCGTCTACCGAATGGGCTTCGCGACGAGCCGGCCACAGGCGCGCCAGCTCGTCTCCCACGGGCACTTCCTTCTCAACGGGCGCAAGCACAACATCCCGTCGGCCATCCTGAGGCCGAACGATGTGATCACCGTCAAGG
>JALYGY010000273.1 GCA_030776865.1 Actinomycetota bacterium
ACGAGAAGGCCGGCTCTTTCAAGCAGAGGATAGAGCAGCTCCAGGCCGAGCTCAGGGAGCAGCAGGAGGGCTGGGCCGGCCGCCGCGAGACCGACGCACCCGAGGTGACCCGCGAGGACATCGCCGGTATCCTCGAGGAGTGGACCGGCGTGCCCGCGACCAACATCGTCCGGGAGGAGGCCGAGAGGCTCCTCAACCTGGAGGGTGTGCTGCACGAGAGGGTCGTCGGCCAGGACCAGGCGGTGAAGGCCGTCGCCGAAGCCATTCGGCGCGCGAGAGCCGGCATAAAGGACCCGAAGCGCCCGGTAGGGAGCTTTATCTTCCTCGGACCCACGGGCGTCGGCAAGACCGAGCTCGCCCGAACTCTGGCCGAGTACCTCTTCGGCGAGGAGGACGCCCTGATCCGGGTGGACATGTCCGAGTACCAGGAGAAGCACACGGTCAGTAGGCTCGTCGGCGCCCCTCCGGGCTACGTCGGCTACGAGGAGGCCGGCCAGTTGACGGAAGCCGTGCGCAGATGCCCCTACAGCGTCGTGCTCTTCGACGAGATAGAGAAGGCCCACCCGGACGTCTTCAACACCCTGTTGCAGGTCCTGGACGACGGGCGCCTGACCGACGCCCAAGGCCGGACTGTCAACTTCCAGAACACCGTTGTCATCATGACCTCCAACGTCGGCAGCCAGCACCTCGTCTCCGAGAGGCAGTTCGGCTTCACCGCGAAGGAGGGCGTGGATTTCGGCGAGACCGAGCGGCGGGCGCTCGACGCCCTAGAGCGATCCTTCCGTCCCGAGTTCCTTAACCGGGTGGATGAGATCATCGTCTTCCATCCCCTCACGAAGGAGGGCGTGCTCGAGATCGTGGAGATCATGCTCAAGCGCCTGAACAAGCACCTCGAGAGCCAGAGGGTCTCCATAGAGGTCACGGGCGCGGCGAAGGAGTTTATCGCCGAAGAGGGCTACGATCCCAAGTTCGGCGCACGCCCGCTCGCCCGCGCCATCCGGCGCCACATCGAGAACCCTCTCTCCAGCCGCCTCATACAGGGCGAGTTCGGCCCCGGCGATACGGTCCACATCGACCGCGCCGCCGACAGCCTAGCCCTCAAGGCGAAGGTGCCGACAGCGTAAGATCCCACACCAGGTAACCCTGCGGGAGGCTCCCCAGATGAGGGGAGCCTCCTTATCATTTGCATTATCAAACAAATGTTTGACATATGACGTGGACTGCGTTAGGGTGAAACGCATGGCCGCTACTCTGCAGCTCGGGAGGGAGAGGATCCTACATTATCTGGCGCTGCGGGTGGTAGGACGGAGCAGTGTGGGAGCGAGGAGGGGGTACCTCTCGTCGCCCTACTTCGGCGTTGACCGTGAAACGGCTCTACAGGGAGAACGGAGAGGTGAGGCTCGGGCTAGAGAATGGCGATCACGCGGAGCCCCTTCTCCCGACGGTGGACGCGCGAGTTCAGGGGCGCGTGGTCCACGTCGTGCACCTGGCCGAGAAAAAAGCCACCAGGGATAGGGTCTGAAGGTGGGTCAGCTGCTGAACCTGGCGACGGGAGCCCTTTCGCACCTCTTGTTCGCCGGCACAGGCGGATTTGTCGGGTACTTCTTCGCCAAGAAGCGGACCGAGCACGAGGTCGGTTACCAGCGCCGCGTGGAGGTCGTCGAGCGCATCCAGCACCTGGTGGTTTCGCTCGCCGGGGGATTCGAGACGGCTCTGGAGTACATCCGCGAGCCCGGTCCTGCGGGCGATCTTCCCGCACAAGAGATAGAGTGGTCCATGACGAGCTGGAGAGGTACTACGTCCAGCAGGAGATATGGCTCGACCGCCAAACCTTAGCCAGGCTCGACGCGCTCGCCGCCGAGTCCCGGAGGTGCCACCGGGAGCTGGAGCGCCTTCCACGCCGCTACGGCGATCCGAACTTCGAGCGGGAGTACGAGCGGGTCGGGGCGGAGCTCGACTGGTGGCTGCGTACGGATCTTGCGAAGGCCAGAGAGGGACTCACGGCTTCATTGCGGGCCATGCTTGGGGTAGGGAGATGGCCTTACGGACTTCTCCGGTAGCCGAGCCGATTCGCCGGGAGTGTCTGGTGCTGAGCCTGTGTGGGGTTATTTCTGGGAGAACGGCCTCGCTGACCTTTACGTGCCGGAGTAGCTTCCCCAAGCCTTGCAGCGGTCCCTCCTGGTCAGGGAGCTCGCTGCCGCAATACTAAACCGTCATCGTAGGGCGTCGCTCACTGCACCGCTGGGCGCTTTTTGGGGATGGAGGGGCGAACGAATCTTGCGGGCCGTTCAAGCTCTGGGTAACATTTGTGTCGTCTGGCACGGTCCTACACACGGCGTCTCGACGAGGTAGGTTTTGTGAGAGCGGTGACCGCGGCGCGATCGGCGACAGACGCTTACCGCGTAACGTTACGTACCTTGTGTAGAGGACGGTTTCTCTGCGCCGCCGATCGCGGTTCATCAGGGCGTGCGAGCGGCGTGAACCTGGAAGATCACGCTTTCGAGGGACTAGCTCTGCCGAAACCGCGGACCCTCGTGGGTAGGGTCTGGGGTGGGTAGGTTGAATGCCAGCCTAAAGGCGTTGCGGTTGGGATTGGCCCGTATCGGGTACCGCCTGCGCGGCAGTGGAGCGGCCTACGGGGTGCTGCTCATCTCGCTCCTCCTTACGGCCCTCGCCTACCTCTACGTCCGCCAGAACGTCGAGGCGCAGACCCGTGCCCGCTTCGACGAGATAAC
>JALYGY010000274.1 GCA_030776865.1 Actinomycetota bacterium
CTGGTGATACTGGTCCTGATCTTCCAGCGCCGCATAGTCTCGGGCCTCACCGCAGGGGCCGTCAAGGGTTAGCTGCACAGACAACCGCGTGAAACAAAGAGCTCCGGAACAGTGTTCCGGAGCTCTCCTGTGACCCTAGAGTCAACGGGGCAGCTGATGCCCTTGTTGGTTCGCGAGCCTCCGCTTGGAGCCGCCGTTGCGCGCGGAGTGGCGGTGCGGCTACTCTGAACGGATGGGTTTGGAGATCAGCGTGCGCCCCCTCTTGTTAGTGCAAACTGGTGCTTCGCGGAGGCCAGGATGACGGACGCTTACGCGTGGTGGCAGCGGGGAGTCATCTACCAGGTCTACCCGCGCTCCTTCCAGGACTCCGACGGCGACGGTGTCGGGGACTTGCCCGGGATAACCTCAAGGCTCGACTACCTGCGGTGGCTAGGGGTGGACGCGATCTGGATCTCGCCTTTCTACCCCTCGCCGATGAAGGACTTCGGCTACGACATCACCGATCACACGGACGTGCACCCGATGTTCGGTGATATCAGGGACTTCGACGTCCTCGTCGACGAGGCACACCATCGGAACATCAAGGTGATCGTCGACTTCGTGCCCAACCACACCTCGAACGAACACCCCTGGTTCCTGCGGTCTCGCTCGTCGAGGGACGACCCGAAAAGAGAGTGGTACATATGGCGTGACCCGGCACCGGACGGGGGAGTGCCGAACAACTGGCTCTCCGTCTTCGGGGGTCCGGCCTGGACATTCGACGAAGTCACGGGACAGTACTACTACCACGCCTACCTCGAGGAGCAACCCGACCTCAACTGGCGCAACCGAGAAGTACAGGAGGCGATGCTTACTGTGCTCCGGTTCTGGCTCGAGCGGGGCGTGGACGGCTTTCGGGTAGACGCCCTCAGGCAGCTCATCAAAGACGACCGCTTCAGGGACAACCCGCCCAACCCGGACTATCTTGTGGGTGAGACCCCCTACGACGCGCTGCTCCCGCTCTACTCGGCCGACCGTCCCGAGGTTCACGCGGCCATCCGCAGGATGCGGTCCGTGCTCGAGGAATACGGGGATGAGAGGGTCCTGGTTGGGGAGCTGTACCTGCCCATAGAACGCTTGGTGCGCTACTACGGGGAGGGAGGTTCCGGTGTCCAGCTCCCGATGAACCTGCACCTGATCTCCACCCCCTGGGACGCCGCGAGGGTGGGCAACCTCGTAGACACCTACGAAGCCTCCCTCCCGGCGAGCGGCTGGCCGACCTGGGTGCTCGGCAACCACGACCGCAGCCGCATCGCGAGCAGGGTCGGGCGCGCCCAGGCCCGCGTGGCGGCCATGCTCCTCCTCACGCTGCGCGGCACACCGACCCTCTACTACGGCGACGAGATCGGGATGCGCGACGCTCGCATCCCCCCGGAGCTGGTCCAGGACCCCTACGAGAGGAACGTCCCCGGCATCGGCGTCGGCCGGGACCCGGCGCGCACGCCGATGCAGTGGACATATAAAGAGAGCGCCGGCTTTACGACCGGCGACCCCTGGCTGCCGGTCGGCGAAGATCACGCCGAGGTCAACGTGGAAATCCAAGGGCGCAGCCCTCGCTCCACGCTCGCCCTCCACCGTCGGCTCCTCGCCTTGAGGCGCGCCGAGCCCGCCCTCGCTCTCGGCTCCTACGCGCCGGTTGAGGCAGCGAACGACCTGCTCGCCTACGCTCGCGAAAAAGACGGCCGACGGTTCCTCATCGCCCTAAACCTGGGATCCCGGCCGCGGACCCTCCGGGCCGCCGGACGGGTGGTCCTGAGCACCTTCCTCGACCGCGAGGACGAGGCCGTCGGCGAAACGCTCTATCTGCGCGGCGACGAGGGTGTCATCCTGGAAACCTCTGGATGCCCCGTCCGCCGCTCCTAACCTTCTTGTAAGGCTCGACTGCGACGGTTCACTTGAGCTATGCTGTCCACCACCATCGGTGGTAGCATGCGGGCCGGAAAGGAGCCCGTGCTATTTAGGAGGGTGTCCCCCTGAAAAAGGAGAGCTTCTGGGTGCGGGACCTGAAGCCCGGCACCAAGCTGCGCTCGAGCTTTATGGCCACCGACGCCGCGGTCCGCAAGGACAGCCGCGGCGTGCCCTTTCTCTCGCTCAAACTGGTGGACCGCACGGGTTCGGTGGACGCCCTGATGTGGCGGCTCCCCGACGAGCTGCTACAAGGTCTCCCCTCTCCGGCTTACGTCGGCGTCGAGGGGCAGACCCACGAGTACCGCGGGACCCTCCAGGTAAAGGTAGAACAGCTCAGGGTCCTCCGACAGGAGGAGGTCTCAGAGGAGGATTACCTCCCGACCACGGAGAAGGATCGACAGGTGCTCGCGCAGGAGATCCTGCACGCCGGGCGGGGCTTCGAGAACGAGCACCTCAGGCTGCTCTTCGACTCGATGGTCTCGGACGAGGACTTCTGGGGGGCGTTCTGCGAGGCGCCGGCGGCCAAGGGCATGCACCACGCCCGCATCGGCGGCTTGCTGGAGCACTCGGTCTGCTGCCTGAGGATCGCCCGCGCTCTGGCGGAGGTGTACCCCGTGGATCGGGACCTGCTGCTCTTCGGGGCAATCTTTCACGACGTGGGCAAGGTGCGCGAGCTCTCCTGGGGAGGGGGCGGCTTCGCGTACACCACCGAGGGTAGGCTGCTTGGTCACGTGGTCCTCGGCGAGCGGCTCGTGGCCTCGTACGCCGCGGTCCTGCCCGACTTCCCGGAGGAGCTGCGATTGGGGATCTCGCACGTCCTGCTCTCACACCAGGGGGAGATCGAATACGGCTCCCCCGAGCGACCCAAGACGCTCGAGGCCCTGCTCGTCCACCTTGTAGACAACCTCGACGCCCGGGCCGCCATGTACCTGGAGAGCACCAAGAACGTCGCCCCCGGCGGCTGGAGCCATCACGACAATCCCCTCAGACGCGCCCTCTACGTGCCGGAAAAAGCGGAGGAAGAAGAGGCGCGCTAGGAAGAACCGCTGGCGCGCTTCCTTCTGGGCTTGTCTTCTTCGTCGTCCTCGGCGGCGGTCAGCTCCTCCTTGAACTCGTCTATCGAGCGGCGGGCCTCGCTCACGAAACGGCCAAGGTCGCGGGCCATCCGCGGGAGCGCGTTGGGGCCGAAGATCACCAGGACCATGAGGCCGATGATCACGATCTCCTGGCCGCCGATACCGAACATGGGACAAATATAACCCGCGCGCGCCCCTCTTACAACGAGCGCAGGGCCCGCCACCCACTTCAGCGTATATACTCAGGGACGTGATGCCTGAGGTGAGGTGCTCGCTTTGATCTCCTGGGGAGCGGTGCGGACGATAGCCGTGACGCTCGCCTCCCGCACGGAGAGGGTCCCGAGGGGGGACTTCGACTACGCGGCGGCCGTCGAGGAGGCTCTGGGCCCGCTCTCGGAGTTCACCGGCATCGAGTTGCCCAGAGAAGACCTGTCTACGGGTCGTCAGCTCAGGGTGGCCGACAGGACGGAGTGGATAGATTTCAACATCGAGGGCTTCGGGGTGCTCATGGAGCCGGTCTTGAAGCGCGCCGCCGCGGGCGCCGACAACCTGACCTGGGCTCTGGGGGGTGTGACGCTCACGGCGCAGGTCGGGCTCCTCCTTGGCTTTCTCTCGGGCAGGGTTCTGGGACAGTACGACACCGGCCCGCTGCTCGCGCGCGAGAGGGCCGGCGAGCCGGGCAAGGTGTTCTTTCTGGACGGGAATATAGTCTCCGCGGCTGGCAGGATCGGGGTCCCTGTGGACGGTCTCAGGCTCTGGATCGTGCTGCACGAGATGACCCACGCCCTGCAGTTCGAGGGCTACCCCTGGCTCCGCGCCCACCTCGGCGAGCTACTGGAGAGGCTCATCGCCCCTCTGGCCGACCACCTCGGCGTCCGCGAGACGGTGCGCCGCCTCACCGAGAACCTGAAGAGCGGCGGCCGCTCCGTCGAGCTGGTGATGAGCCGGCCCCAGCGCCAGGCCTTCGACCGGATGCAGGCGTCCATGTCGGTGATCGAGGGCTACTCGGACTACGTAATGCACCACGTCGGAAAGAGCCTCGTGCCCCACTACGAGCACCTGAGAGGGCGCATGGCGAGGAGCAGGGCCCATCGCCCGCCGCTCGAGACCGCCATATTTCGCATAACGGGACTCGACGTCAAGCTCGAGCAGTACCGGCTCGGCGAGCGCTTCGCCGAAGCGGTGGCCAGGCGGCAAGGGATGGAGGGCCTCAACCGCCTCTGGGAGCGTCCCGAGAACCTCCCCACCCTGGAGGAGGTCCGGGACCCCGGTCTCTGGATGGCGAGGATGGAGGCGACCTGAGGTGGAGGGTGGGGGCTACCCCTCTTTAGGCTACGAGTTCGCCCTGGAAGAGGAGGCCAGGGGCGCTGCCGCCGAGCTCGACCGGCGCTTCGCCCGGGGGGAGCTGAGGGGCTTGCGCATCTACCGTGTCCGCTGGAACGGCAACTACCTCGTCGAGGCCGTCTTCTCGGATGGCACACCCGACTCGCGCCTGCGGGACGCCCGGGCCCTGCTCGGCGAGTCGGGAGCCCCGGTGCACCCCGAAGACCTCAAGGACTACAAAAAGGCCACCGAAGAAGGGTTCGGCGGCGCGTTGCCGGGCTGGATCCGCCGCTTTTTCGGAGGCTAATACAGGCTCCAGGCATCAGGCTTCAGGAAACAGGGTTTTAGGCACGGACACTCCTGAGGCGATCGACCGCTACGAACACTGCCGTCAGGGGTATCGCTTCCCCACACCGAGATAGACCACCAGAGCAGCAAAATCCCATATCTGATGCCTGAAACCTGCAGCCTGAAACCTACTAAAGGCCGCGCGCTAATCGATGCGCTGCTCGAGGCGTGTGATCTGCTCCCGGAGTTCTTCTATCTCGTGTTCGAGGTACTTCTCTCTGCCGCGCACACGAGTGTAGCCGGATTCGAGGACGGACTCTAGGCCGTCTATGGCGCGGACCATGGTCTTGCCCAGGAAATGGATCGAAACGTCGAGGCCGCCGAGGGCCGACTGGCTGGCCGAGCGTGCGGCGGGGGTGGCGGCGAAGGTCCCTACTGCGAAGCCGCCCACCGCGCCGACGGCCGCCCCGATAAGAAACCTCGTCGTCCCTTCGCCCAATCGAAAACTCACTTTCTCCCGGCGCTCCCGAGCTTCGACGGGGCCAGTTTAGCACAGCGACAATTTGCGGCGGCTTGATCAGAGACCTCGCGGGTTATACTGAGCGACGCATGGTGGAGACGGGGAATAAGGAGCGCCTCCGGGGCCTTCCGGCGGTGGACGCGGTGCTGCGCGGCCCGGCCGGCGAGGCGCTTGCCGGACGTCACGGGCGCACGAAGGCGACCTCTGCTATCCGGGAGGCGCTCGATCATCTGCGGCGGGAGATCGTAGCCGGTGAGAGACCGGAGGTCTCGGAGGGTGCCGTGGCCACCGCGGCCTCGCGGATCCTCGCCGGTAGAGGTCTCAGGCGCGTGGTGAACGCCACCGGGGTCGTCCTTCACACCAATTTGGGACGCTCGGTCCTCTCGGAGCGGGCGGCTGCGGCCGTCGTCGAAGCCGCCGGGGGTTATTCGAACCTGGAGTACGACCTCGCCTCCGGCATCCGGGGCTCACGCTACGACCACGCGGTGCCGCTCCTCAAGGAGTTGACCGGCGCCGAGGACGCCCTGGTCGCCAACAATTGCGCGGGAGCGACCCTGCTCGCGCTCTCGGCAATCGTCGCCGGAGCGTCGTCGGAGACGCCGGAGGTCGTCGTCTCGCGCGGCCAGCTGATCGAGATCGGGGGTGGCTTCCGAATCCCCGAGGTGCTCGAGCTCTCCGGCGCGAGGCTTCGAGAGGTCGGCACGACGAACCGCACCCGGCTCTCCGACTACGAGGGAGCAATAAACGAGAACACCCGCGCTATCCTGTGGGTGCACCCGAGCAACTTCGAAATGAGGGGCTTCACCGAGTCGGTCGGCGTCGCCGAGCTCGTCTCTCTGGGGCTCCCGGTCCTGGCCGACGTCGGCAGCGGGGCGCTTGTGCCCGTGGAGGGCGAGCCGCGGGCGCAGAACGCCGTCCGGGAGGGGGCCGCCCTGGTGATCTTCTCCGGAGACAAGCTTCTCGGCGGGCCGCAGGCCGGGATAGCCGTGGGCTCCTCGCGCCTCGTCTCGGCGATGCGCCGGCACCCCCTGGTACGCGCCCTCCGCGCCGACAAGCTCTGCCTCGCGGCGCTCGAAGCGACCCTGAACTCCTATTTGGAGGGGACAGCTCAAGAGGAACTCCCCACCCTCCAGATGCTCAACGCTCCGGTCTCGGAGGTCGAAGAACGAGCCGGGCGGTTGGCGGAGGAGATGGCTCGGGTAGCGCCGGATCTGGAGGTGGACCTTGCGCCCTCGGTGGCCCGTAGCGGTGGCGGGACCTTGCCGGCGCGCGAGATCCCTTCCTTCGCCGTTCGCCTCGGTGGGACGGACGCCGAGTCCCTGGCCGGGAGGCTTCGGGCGGCAAAGCCGCCGGTTGTGGGCCGCGTTCACGAGGGAAAGCTGTGGCTCGACGCCAGGACGCTTCTGCCCGGGGACGAGAAAGCAGTGGTGGAGGCAGTGAGGGAAGCGCGTGGGTGAGGGGCCGGCCGACCGCCCGATAGCGCTCACCGTCGGGACGGCCGGGCACGTGGACCATGGCAAGACCACCCTGGTGCGCTACATGACCGGTACGGATACCGATAGGCTCGAGGAGGAGCACAGGCGGGGCATCTCGATCGTGCCGGGCTACGCGGAACTCGAGCTGCCGAGCGGCCGCCGGGCGAGCCTCGTGGACGTGCCGGGCCACGAGCGCTTTGTCAAGAACATGGTCTCCGGGGCTACCGGCGTGGACGCCTTTCTGCTCGTGGTCGCCGCCGACGACGGGGTGATGCCCCAGACCAGAGAGCACCTGGACGTGCTGCGGGTGCTCGGCGTCGAGCGGGGGGTTGTGGCGCTCACCAAGGTCGACGCCGTGGACGAGGAGACCACCGAGCTGGCCGCGCTGGACGTGGAGGAGCTCCTCGAGTCGGTCGGGATAGAGGCCCCGGTAGTGCCCGCGAGCGGCGTCACAGGAGAGGGCGTGGACGATCTCTTGGTGGCGCTCGACGCGCTCGCCTCCCATCCGCCGGATGGGGGGTCCGGCGGACTGGCCCGACTGCCGGTAGACCGGGCGTTCGTGTTGAAGGGGATCGGGGTCGTGGTCACGGGGACGCTGTGGAGCGGCGAGATCCGACCCGGCGACACCCTCTATTCGACCTCCGGCCGTCGCCCGCGGGTGCGCGGCGTCCAGAACCATGGGCGCCCGGCGGAGGTCGCCTACCCCGGTGCTCGCACCGCCCTCGACCTTGCGGGCATCGAGTCTTCGCAGGTTGCGGCCGGAGACGTCCTGCTCTCGCGCCCCGTCCTCGCGACGAGGAACTTCGACGCCCGCTTGAGGCTGCTGGAGGCCGCGAAGCCGCTCGCCCACGGTCTTAGGGTGCGGCTCCACCACGGCACGCGGGCGACGAACGCTCGTATCAGGCTGTTCGATAGGGAGGAGCTCCTCCCAGGGGAGAGCGCGTTCGCCCGCCTGAGGCTGGAGGAGCCCCTGATCCTGCTCCCCTCCGACCGCTTCGTCCTGCGCTCGATGGCCCCCCAGATAACCATCGGCGGGGGTACGGTGCTCGACCCCGCCCCGCCCGGCCGCATGCCCGAGCCCGGCTGGCTGGAGGCCCTGGAGAGCGGCGACGCGACCCTCACCATTCCCCTGGCCCTCGCCCGCACGCCTAAGGAGGGTATGACCGCCGGGGACCTCTCGCTGGCCCTCTCTATCGCCCCCGAGAAGATAGCGGCGGCCGTCGGGCGCATCCCGCAAGTGGCCAAGATGGGCGCCCTCTACGCCCTCTCGAGGGAGGTAAGGACGGCGAAGGAGCGACTGCTGAGAGCCCTCGAGCGGCGCGCCGAGGAGCGACCGGAGAGCCCGGAGCTGAGCGTAGCCGAGGCGAGGGTCGCGACCGGGCTGGCGCCACGCCTCGCCGATGCGCTCCTCGATGATCTGTCGCATGACGGTGATATCCGGGTGACCGGCGCCGGGGTGGGCCCCTCGGACGCGGGCGAGGTGCCTCCTGAGCTGGAGGACGAGGCGAGCAAATTGCTGGAAGATCTGCGGCGCGCGGGGGCACAGCCGCCGGCGCTGGAGCCCACGCCCGCGCTGCGTCTGCTGCTCAAACGCGGCGCGGCGGTAGGACTCGGCGGTAATCTCTTTGGCGCCAGGGAGGCCGCCGACAGCGTCCTGGACGAGATAAAGACCGTCTGCCGGAAGGAGGGTGAGATCTCGCTCGCCGGACTGCGCGATCGCCTGAGCACCAGCCGCAGGTACGCCCAGGCCTGGCTTGAGTACTCGGATACCACCGGGGTGACCAGCCGCACGGGCGACGTGAGGGTCCTGACCCGCCGCTACCGTTAGGGAAGACGTGTACTAGAATGTACCGAGGTCTCCGGAATGCGTGGGCCTGGTGGCCCGGCCGGTCTTCAAAACTGGTTTGCGGCCTTGTTCCCAAGGCCGTGGCGGTTCGATTCCCCCGCATTCCGCGAATGGAGGTCTCAGGTTTCAGGCTTCGGGGAGGGAACGCGAGAGGCCGGGTGTCGAATATGACCGGACAGAGCCGATAGATGATGCCCGAGACCTCTCTCACCGTCGCCACCTACAACACTTATGGGGAGCGCAATGGCCGGGACCCTGCGCTGGAAGGCCTGCTTCGGCAGAGGGGGACCATGATCTGCCTCCAGGAGGTGAACCCGGCGCGGGCGCTGGGGATAAAGCGCGCCCTCGGTTCCCGGGCCTTCGTCTCGCTCGCGAAGTACGGTCTGCTCTACCTCGCGCTCGTCCTACCCGAGGGGGCGCGGCTCCTCGAACGCCGCACGGCGTCGCTGAATGGTTGTCGTGGCGTGTTCCCCAGGGCCTGGTCGCTGCACCGCAGCTACGCCCTCTACAGGTCCGGACGCCCCGCCTGGCCGGACGGTCTCGAGCCCAGGGTCGCGCAGGTGACCAGCGTACTGTGGCAGGGACGGAAATTTCGGCTGATGAACACCCACCTGCCTTACGAATCCGGGCTCAGGAATATTTGTCTGGACCTGCTGCCGGGGCTCCTCGGTGCCGGGAGCGCTCTCCTTACCGGGGACCTCAATGCCACGACGCGCAATCTCTTTCTTGCTGACTTCCTGTTGAGGTCGGGTCTTCGCGTAGCCGGTACCGGGGAGCCCACCCACGACACCGGGCGTAGGATAGACTTCGTTCTCTACCGGGGAGGCTTCCGCGAGGTGGGATACAGCCTGACGAAGAGCCTGAGTGACCACCGGCTCGTCAGGGTCGAACTGGAGGTATGAGGCGTGACGGAGTTTTCGCACCTGGACCACGAGGGCGCGGCGCGGATGGTCGACGTAGGAGAGAAGGCGGTGGTCCGGCGCACCGCCGTGGCCGCAGGAAGCGTCCGCATGTCCCCCGAAACGGTCGAGCTCTTGCGGGAGAGAGCGTTGCCCAAGGGGGATGCGCTCAACACCGCAAGGATCGCGGGCGTCATGGCCGCCAAGCGCACGCCGGACCTCATCCCCCTCTGCCACGGCCTCAACCTGACCTCCGTGAGCGTGGAGTTCGAGGTCGGAAAAGAGGAGGTAGGAATCGCCGCGACCGCCCGCGCGAGCGACCGCACCGGCGTCGAGATGGAGGCCCTAACGGCGGTGAGCGTCGCGGCGCTGACCATCTACGACATGTGCAAGGCCGTGGACAAGGGGATGATCATAGGCGACGTCAGGCTCATCGAGAAGACGAAAAAACCGGACGCGTCGTGAAGTCTTGCACGGCATCGAGAATCGGTGCATGCAATACTTCGTAAACAATGATGGCGAGGGTTCGGCTGTGCTAGACTTCTGGGCCACCTCAAGGGCTTTGTGACGGATCGGGAGAGCTTGAGCGAGCGCGGAAACGTCGTTCTTTACCCCATATTCCTCGACCTGTCAGACAGGCGGTGCGTCGTCATCGGGGGTGGCGAGGTCGCCAACAGGAAGGCGCGCAAGCTTTTGCAGGCGCGGGCTCGTGTCGTGGTCATCTCACCGGAGCTTGGAGCCGAGCTCGAGAGCGTGGCCGTCGAGATCCACCGCAGGCCCTACAGGGAGGGTGACCTCGAGGGAGCTTGCCTGGCGTTTGCGGCGACGAATTCGAGGGAGGTCAACGCGGCGGTGGCCCGGGAGGCCAAGGGGCGCGGCGTCCCGGTCAACGTCGCCGACAAGCCCTCCGAGGGAGACTTCGCCCTGCCCTCGACTCTGCGGCGCGGCAGGATGCAGGTGGCGGTCTCGACCGGTGGCGCCTCGCCCACCCTGGCGCGGAGGATAAAGGACGAGCTGGAGGAGGCCTTCGGGCCCGAGTGGGCCGGCATCGTGGAGAGGTTGAATGCGGCCCGGCGGAGCGGTGAAGAGGACGACGAGAGGCTCGAGGGGGAGGTGAGCCGGTGCTTATCGCGGTTGCGGGGATAAACCACCGCTCGGCGCCGGTGGAGGTGCGCGAACGCGTGGCCTTCCCGCCGTGCGCGGGCCGCGCTTTTTTGCGGCGTCTCGACGAGGAGGGCGCGGCCGCCGAGGCCGTTTTGCTCTCGACCTGCAACCGGACCGAGGTCTACGCCGTCGTCGAGGACGAGGGCGCCCGCTCCAGGATCCTCGACCTCCTCGCCGAGGATCGAGAGGTAGATCGGGGATCGCTCGATCGGGACACCTACTGGCTCACCGATGCGGAGGCCGTGCGGCACCTCTACCGGGTGGCTTCTTCTCTGGACTCGATGGTCGTGGGGGAGGCCCAGATCCTTGGCCAAGTCCGCGAGGCCTACCGGGCGGCGACCGAGGAGCAGCGCACGGGGCCGGTCTTAAACCGCCTGTTCCACACCTCGCTCAGGGTCGGCAAGAAGGTCCGCTCGGAGACCGGGATCGGGGACAGCTCCCTCTCGGTGCCGTACGTCGCCGTGAAGCTCGCCGAGGGGGTTTTCGGGGCGCTGCGCGGTCGCCGGGCGCTGGTCCTGGGCGCCGGAGAGATGAGCGAGCTGGTTATCAAACACCTCAAAGGCAGGGGCGTGGCTGATGTTCGTATCGCAAACCGCACCCCCGAGCGGGCGCTTTCTTTAGCCGAGAGGGTGAGGGGCCGGGCGCTGCCTTTCGACGCGCTGGCCGATGAGCTTCCCGAGGTGGACGTGGTCGTGAGCTCCACGGGAGCCGGGGAGTGGGTGGTTCGCAGCGAGACAGTGGCCGCAGCGCTCGCTCGCAGGGAGGAGCCCCTGTTCTTTATAGACATCGCGGTGCCGCGGGATGTGGACCCGGTTGTCCAGACCCTCGAGCGGGCCTTCGTCTACGACATAGACGACCTCCAGGCCGTCGTCGAGCGCAACGCCGACGACCGGGGGGAGGCCGCACGAAAGGGGGAGGCCATGATCTCCCCTGCCGTCCTGGATTTCATGAGCTGGCTCTCCAGTTTGCACGTCGTCCCGATTATCCAGGAGCTCAGGGATGAGGCCGAGCGGATCCGGCGCCACGAGCTCTCCCGCGTCTTGAAGAACACGGACCTCTCTCCCGAAGAGGAGGCGGCCGTCGAGCGGATGAGCCGCTCGCTCGTGAACAAGCTCCTGCACGGACCCATCTCTGAAATAAAGGCGCTCGCCGAGGCCGGTCATCCCCTCGAGAGCGCCGAGGTCCGGCGCCGACTGCACGCCCTCGAAGGGCTGGGCGTCACGCTGCATCTCCACTACTCCGACCCTCCATGACGCCCCACAAGACCGTGCTCCTGGGCACGCGGGGCTCCAGGCTCGCCCTCGAGCAGGCCCAGGCGTGCGCGGGGAAGCTGCGCGCGGCGGATCTGAGAGTAGAGATCCGGGTCGTAAAGACCACGAGCGACCACTACCCGGAGACCCCGCTCTCCGTGATAGACCGGCGGGACGTCTTCACCCGACAGCTCGACGAGGCCCTCCTGAAGGGAGAGATAGACCTCGCGATCCACTCCCTAAAAGACGTGCCTACGGAGCTGCC
>JALYGY010000275.1 GCA_030776865.1 Actinomycetota bacterium
AGTGTATCGCGTGACCGTCCACGGCCATCGAGGCCTCCGCCACGACCTCCGCGAGGGACGGGTGGGCGTGGATGGACATCCCGATCTCCTCCGGCGTCCCCTCGACGAGCTTGGCGAAGACGCCCTCCGCTATGAGGTCCGTCACCTTGGGTCCTATGGCGTGCATCCCCAGGATGAGGTCGGTCTCGACGTCGGCGACGACCTTGAAGAAGCCGTTGGGCTCGCCCTCGATGAGCGCCTTGCCGATGGCCCGGAAGGGGAACTTGGCCTCCTTGACCTCGTAGCCCTCCTCCTCGGCCTGGGCCCTGGTGAGCCCGAACGAGGCGACCTCGGGCCTGGTGAAGGTGACGCGCGGGACGAGGCTCTGGTCCATGGGCATCGGGTTCTCGCCGGCCATGTGTTCGACGGCGATAATGCCCTCGTGCCCGGCGGCGTGCGCGAGCCAGTAGCCCCCGACCACGTCCCCCGCGGCGTATACCCCGTCCTCGGCCGTCCGCCCGTACTCGTCCACCTGGACGACGCCCCCGTCGTTGAGCTCGACGCTGGTGGCTTCCAGGTTGAGGTCCTCGGTTACGGCCCTGCGCCCGACGGCGACCAGTAGCGTCTCGGCCTCCAGGGTCTCTCCGCCGGCTCCGCTGGCTTCGCCGGTCGGCGCGTCCTCGCCGCCGTAGGAGCCGCCCTCTCCCTCGGCCTCCTCCTGCTCGCCGGACTCTGCGCCGGAGACCTGTATCTTCACGCCGCTGTCGGTCTTCTCCAGGCTCTCGGGGTTGGCCTTGGTGCTCGTGAGGACCCTTATCCCGCGGTCCTCGAACTCCTTTTTGAGGGCTTCGGAGATCTCGGGGTCCTCCAGAGGAACGATCTTGTCGAGGATCTCGACTATCGTCACCTCGGTGCCGAAGTCGTGGTACATGCTGGCGAACTCGGCACCCACCGCACCAGAGCCCAGGATTATGACGGACTTCGGGTAGTCCTCGTTGTTCGTCGTGATGTCGTCGCTCGAGATGACCTTCTTGCCGTCGAACTCCAACCCCGGCAGGGTGGTCACCGCGCTACCCGTGGAGATCAGGACGTAGTCGGCCTCGAGCTCGTGCGTCTCGCCGCCCGTCTCCACCTTTATCTTCTTGGGCTCCACAAAGGAGCCGACGCCGTTGTAGACCTGGACCTTGTTCTTCTTCATGAGGCCCTGGACGCCTTGACGGAGCTGGTTGACGACCTGCTCGCGGCGCTTGGCGGCGGTGGGGTAGTCAAACTCCACGCCGTTGGTCTTTACCCCGAACTCGTCGCCGTTCTTCGCGTAGTGAAGCATGGCCGCGGTCTGGAGCAGCGCCTTGGTCGGGATGCAGCCAACGTTGAGGCAAGTCCCCCCCAGGTGCCCGTCTTCCCTCTTCTCGATAAGGGCCACGCTCATACCCAGCTGGCTCGCGCGGATGGCCGGGATGTAGCCCCCGTTCCCGCCGCCGATTATCACGAGGTCGAATTTGTCCGCCACCCGGGCACCCCTTTCTTTACGCTTTCCCGCTGAATATGTACCGCGTCTAGGCGAATGTTAACCGCTGCTCCCCTCCGCCACCACTCAGCCTCTGGCACTCCGGGCAGTAGTGCGTCGGCCTCCCGCCCACGCTCTCCCGCACCACCACTCCCCCGCACGCACCGGGGCACGGCTTGCCGTGTTTCTCGAAGACCCGCAGGTAGTTCTGGTGCTCGCCGGGGCGGTCGAGCACGTCTTTGTATAGGCGCACCGTCGTCCCCCGGTGCTCGACCCCCGCAGCGAGGTTCCCCCGGATCGCCCCGTGGAGCGCCTCCCACTCCTGCGCCGAGAGCGTGTTGGCCTTGCGCCGGGGGTGCAGCCTCGCGTCGAAGAGGATCTCATCCGCGTAGATGTTGCCTATGCCAGAGATCACCCTCTGATCGAGGATCAAAGGCTTTATCTGGGCCCTTCTGGGGCCGAGGGTCTCGCGCAGGTATTCCACTCCGAACCCCGCACTCAAAGGCTCGGGACCCAGCGACGAGAGCCGCCCCTCGAGCTCGTCTGCATCCAGCAGGCGCGCGCGAGAGAAGCCCGTCTGGTCCCTCAAGAATAACCTTCGATCCTCTTCCAGGCTGAGGACGAGCATCAACGCCGCTCGCGGCTCCTCCACCGGCGGCACGAGTAAGAGCTGGCCCCCGATCTTGAGCTGGAAGACGAGGGCGTCGCCGGAATCGAGCTCGACGACGAGGTGCTTGGCCCGGCGCCGGGCCCCCGTTATCCGGACGCCTGTGATCCGGCGGACGAACTTCTCGAGCGAAGGCTGCTCTACGAGGGAAGGGTCGAGCACCTCGGCGCCCTCGATCCGCGAGCCCACGACGAGCCCGCGCAGATCCTCCTTTATGGTCTCAACCTCGGGCAGCTCCGGCATGGCGTAATTTATACTCCTTCTGCGAGCCCAGTTCTCGTCGCTGCCTTGCGTGCGACGAACGCCGCGTGGGACCTCGGCAGGGGGTAGCGCCCGTAAGCGCGCATCGTCCGCACCCGGAAACCTACCCGGCGGAGCTCTTGCGCGACCTCTGACGATCCGTACAACCGCAGACGGTGTACTTCATCGTCTCGCCTGTAGTGTTCCCCCACTCTCCGGAAGCTGGTGATCCGAGGGGTCAACGTCCTCCGCCGCGAGTCCTCCTCCTTCTCGGAGAGCACCGCCCAGTCTTCCCTCATACGGAAGCTCTTGGCAGCACCCCCCTCCGAGACCTGGCCCGGTCCCAGGACGTCGAAGACGAAGATGCCGCCGGGAACCAGAGCGTCGTGGACGCGCCCGAAGAGGTGGGCCAGGCCCTCATCCTCGCTCTCCGGGTCGAACAGGTAGTTGAGGACCTCGCTGAGTGCCGTGACGGCTACGCACGGCGGGATGTCGGCCTCAAAGAGCGACCCGACCCGAAACTCGGCTTCGGGGACTTTTCTGCGCGCGATCTCGATCATTGCCTCTGAGATGTCGATGCCAAGTACGCGGTAGCCGGCCCCGATGAGCTCCCGCGCCCACAAGCCGCTTCCGCAGCCCAGGTCGACCACCAGACCCTCCATTATCCCTCCCCTTTCCATGATCTCCAGTATGCCGGGGGCGGACTCTAGGGCGAAATCGGCGTGACCGACGTCGTGGATGTAGGCGAGGTCTCCCCTGTACCACCCCGTCATATCGTGAACGTAGCGGCTCCCTAGGGTACCTGTTCGCCTG
>JALYGY010000276.1 GCA_030776865.1 Actinomycetota bacterium
GTGTTTGCAACTCTGAAAGAAGGGGTCGTAGAGATGCCAGGGCATGACGGATTCGACGGCGAACCTCTTCTCAAGCGTCGCGTCGAGGTCTTCTTTGAGCTTCCTGAATGGAGCGCCGGTCGCGGACGCGAGGTCGGTCATGATCCGGTCGAGCTGCGCGGCGTCTATCTCTTGCAGATCCAGAGCTCGATGGAAGTGATCCGGGTAGCCAGCCTCGCGGGCGAGACGGTTGCGCAGCCGGGCGAGCTTCCGCACGGTCTCCTCGACCTCCCGGCCGACGGTCTTCGAGGCCTCCCAAGCCTCCCGGCGTAGGGCACCGTCGTCGGAGGAACGGAGGATCTCCCGGATCTCGTTCTCCCCCACCTCCCTGCCCTGAACGACGCCCCGGTGGTTACCATAGACGGCGTTCGCCTCCGCCTCGAGCTCCTGTATTCGCCCCAGGATCTCCTCGTCGCCCTCATGCCCGGCGAACGTCCGGTAGAGCACCTCGACCTGCCGCCGCAAGAGCGCATTCTCCAGAGCGTCCCGCTCCCCGTGCCAGCGCGCTACCGTTTCGTACCCGTTCCGGTCGGCGAAGAGCCTGGTGTACTCCATTCCGGCGCGGACGAGTTCCTTTCGGGCCTCCTCGGTGCCCGTGGTCGCGAGCCTCCACCAGGCCTCTCTGGCGGCCTTCTCGGCCGGTGCGACGCGCGCTTCGAGCCGGGAGATGAACCCTTCTATCTCGGCAGCGGAAGGCAACGTGCTCCTTTTACTCTCTGCGGGTCTCTTGACGGCTAACTACGGGCGGCGCGGTCGCGGCGGTTTCCGAGCCAGATCACGACGAGCAAAGCGACGATGCCCAGGGTGACAAACTGCAGCAATCCCTCCGGCCCGCCCTGGCCGCCGACGACGAGCGCGCCCACGAAGACCAGGGCCAGCGCCGCGTACCCGGCGGCCCGGTAGGCGAAGTAGGCCGCCACGAGCCCGACGAGGGTGTACAGGATGGGCAAGAAGGGGGCCAGCGTGCTGGTAAAGGCGAGGGGACCGGCGTCCACCGCTCCCGTGGCCCAGAGCCCGAGCTGGCCGACCGCGATAAACGCCAGGAAGGCCGCGACGAAGCTTATGGCGCCGGTCTTCCACGTTATCGGTTCCGGGTCGAAGTAGTGCGGCTCGTACCATCGTGCCTCGCGCACCTCGTAGCGCCCCCGGCGCCTCACGTCCCCCGAATCCAGGCGGCCGCCGGACGCTTTATCTTGCCTTCCGAAACGGCCGCGCAGACGCTCGCCCAGACCCGGCCCGCCGGACTCGCGCTCCTGGCGGCGGGCGGCGAGCTCGTCTTCCATAGAACCGAAGTCCAGACCGGCGAGCTGGTCTGCGGCGTGAGCGAGATCGAGGGCCTCGTCGTGCTGGCGGCGGCGCTCCGTGTCCGAGAGGACGGCGTGGGCCTCCTGGAGGAGGGAGAACTCCTCCGCGCTTCCGCCCGCTAGGTCAGGATGGCGGTCCTTCGCCAGCCTGCGGTACGCGTTCCGAATCTCTTCCTGAGAGGCTTCGCGGGGGACGCCTAGCACCTGGTAGTAGTTGATCTGATCCGCCATCGCGTTCGTATTCTAACCCACCGGCGCGTCCGCGACCCCGCCCGCGAGCGCCAGCTCTATCTCCTCCAGGCACCGGAGATCTGACTCCCTGCCGGCGGCCTCCCGGAGCTCCGCCTCCGCGCCCCCGATCTCCCCGAGCGCCCACGCGGCGTGCCCGCGCACTAGAGGTGAATCATCTTCCTGCAGGCACTCGATCAACGCCGGCACAGCTCTGTCGAGTCCCAGGTTCCCGGCGGCCACGCAGCAGTTGCGCAAAAGCCCGGCCCGTCCGGGACGGGTCAGGGGCGTCCCCGCAAAGCGGCGCTCGAACTCCTCCTCGGACCGGATCGCGAGCACCTCCTCTATCTCCAGGTACTGCCCCGCGCCGGCCTCCTCCGAGAACTCCGGCCAACGGCTCCTGGTCGCCTTCCTCTTGTTGTACGGGCAGACCTCCTGGCAGACGTCGCAGCCGAAGGCCCAGTCACCTAGAGCCTGGCGCAGATCCCGAGGTATCTCGCCGCGGTTCTCTATCGTGAGGTAGGAGATGCACAGCCGGGCGTCCACCACGCCGGGGGCTTTGATGGCGCCGGTCGGGCACCCGTCCATGCAGCGGGTGCACCGGCCACAGGTCCCCATGCCCGGCGCGTCGGGCTCGAGCTCCAGGTCCACGATCAGGTCCGCGATAAAGAAGTAGGAGCCCGTCTCGCCATTGATCAGGCACGAGTTGCGCCCGAAGAACCCTAACCCTGCGTGCTGGGCTGCGGAGCGCTCCAGGAGGGGAACGGCGTCCGTGAACCCCCGGGCCTTGATCCTCACGCCCAGCTCCTTCTCGAGCTCCTTTCGCAGCCTGAACAGGCGCTCCTTTATGACCTCGTGGTAGTCCCGACCCCACGCATACCGCGCGACCCTGCCTCCACCCCGCGCGTTCTCGGGATGATCCCCGGGGTAGTACGAGACCCCCAAAGAGACGACGCTCTTCGCGCTCTTCTGCAGCTTGCGCGGGTCCGAGAGCAGCTCGACGGGGCGGTGCATGTAGCCCATGTCAGCGGCCATCCCGGCCTCCTGCCACTCCCGCAGGCGCTCGCCGCCTTCCCGGAGTGGCTCCGCGCGGGTCACGCCGACGAGGTCGAAGCCCGCCGCGCGCGCACGCTCCTCGAGGATGCGTTTCGCCGCGCCAGATTTTATCCGCTCGCCGCTCACAGTCTTTGCGATTGTACCCCCCCTAAGGCTTCTGAGCGGTGCCAACACGGTGTCAAAAGGGCGCCACTGCCATACCGCGGAACACTTCTGAACTGGATAATCCTGCTTGGATAAGACATCTTCCAGCACTGATTAGAGGCGGGTCCGGGAGGGTACACGAAAAGTGTATATTCTGCCGAGGCAGTTTCGCACTGTTGCAGAGGGTTGTAGATTCCGCTTATCTAAGCCGATTTCTCTTCTCTAGCTTGCTCGCTGTTGCGGGATGTTGCGCCCTCAGTGGTGTCAGAGTGGTGTCAAGTGGTGTCGGTGTCGCGGTGATTGTACGCAGTGCGATAGCAAGTTTCGTCGCAGTAGTTCTTATCGTTGCGGGTGAGCACAAAGAGCGTGCCGCAGTTCCGGCACTCCCTCTTCGGCCTATCTCCCATCCTCAACAAGGC
>JALYGY010000277.1 GCA_030776865.1 Actinomycetota bacterium
GTTGTAGTAACATACTACACATGGCAGCCATCTTGCGGGCCATGCTCTCGATCTCCGTAGCGACCGTACTCTCGCGGGCGACGGGCTACGCGCGGACGATGGCGCAGGCCTCCGTGCTGGGGGTCGGGGTGGTGGCCAACGCCTACGCCGTCTCCTACCTTT
Source organism: Actinomycetota bacterium (assembly GCA_030776865.1). Lineage (GTDB taxonomy): Bacteria > Actinomycetota > Rubrobacteria > Rubrobacterales > Rubrobacteraceae > JALYGY01. The sequence goes on from JALYGY010000277.1 coordinate 163, forward strand.
TGCCGGGTTTGATCTACGAGCTGTTCATGGGCGGGATCCTCTACTCGATCTTCATCCCGCTGCTGGTTGACCGCATGACGAAAGCGGGTGAGGAGGACGCCAGGCACCTCACCAACGCCCTCCTCACCCTGGTGCTACCGCTGCTCGCGGCGGTGACCCTGCTGGGCGTGGCGTTCGCCGAACCACTGGTAACCCTGACGACGAACTGGACGGCCGCGAGGGAGCTCACCCCGGAGGCCGCACGGGAGACGACGGACCTCGCGGTGCTGTTCTTCCGCATCTTTACCCTGCAGATACTCTTCTACGGCATCGGCACCATCGCTACGGGCGTCCTGCAGTCGCACCGCCGCTTTTTCTTGCCGACCTTTGCCCCCGTTTTGAACAACCTCATCGTCATCGCCTCTTTCGGCCTCTACGCCCTGCTCGCCAGGGAGAACGAGACCGCTGCGGTCTACGTTCTCGCCGCCGGCGCGACTCTAGGGGTCGTGGTGATGGCGCTGGCGCTCATCCCCACGATGTGGCGTCTCGGCTACAAACCGCGTCCCCGCATGGGGCACCCGGCGCTCGCCCCCGCCGCCCGCCTCGCGGGACCGATGCTCATCCTCGTGGCAGCCTCGGTGGGCGTCCAGGCCGTCGCCTACCTCATAGGCACCTCGTTCAACGCCGCGCCGCAGCTCTATTACGCCTTCACGATCTTCTCGCTACCCTACGGGGTGTTCGTGGTCGCCGTCGCCACCGCCCTCATGCCCGAACTATCGGAGAAGTACTCCCGCGGTGACGCCGAGGGCTACCGCGACACGCTCTCCTTCGGTCTGCGGCTCGTGGCCTTCGTCGCGATCCCGTCCACCGTCGGCCTCGTGGTCCTCGCGGAGCCCACCATCGCACTGCTCTACGAGCGCGGGGAGTTCGGCCCGCAGGCCACGCAGGAAGTCGCCGCGCTGCTCGTCGCTTACTCGGTGGGACTCCTCGGCTATTCGGCTTACTTTCTCCTGGTTAGGGCATTCTACTCGCGGCAGAATACCAAGACGCCCGCCCTACTGAATGTCGTCCTGTTCGTGGTGTATGCAGTGCTCGCCTACGGCCTCTCGCGCGTGTTCGGGGTAATCGGGGTGGCGCTCGCGCTCTCCGGGGCCAACGCCGCTCTCGCCCTCCTGGGGCTCGCGGCGATGCGAAAGGAGACGAAACGTCTGGGCGGGCGGCGCTTGGTGCGCTCTTTGACCAAGATCCTCGCGGCGGGAGCGGCCATGTACGCGGTAGCGTGGGGCGCGACGGCCCTCGTGGGGGGGATGGGCTCGGGAACCCTGGAGCGGCTCCTCATCCTCGCCGTCGTCGGGGGCGCCTCGCTCGCGGCCTACCTCGGGGTGTCCTTCTTGCTCAAGGTCGAGGAGCTGAGGCCCGCTGTCGCCTTGCTGCGCCGACGACGAACGGAGGGTTAGGAACCGTTCTTCCCGTTCTGGGCCTCCCAGACGTCCCTTGAGATCCCCTCGATCAGTAGACGGCCCACGTCCACGTCTCCGGAGCCGTACTTGCTCAGGATCGCCACGACGTAGGGTCGCTCCCCGGCCTTCACTATCCCGACGTCGTCGTAGACCTCATAGAGCCAGCCGGCCTTGTTGGCCGCGTAGACGTCCGTAGGGAGGCCCGCGTCGAGCCACCAGTCAAGCTCGTTCAGCTTCATGAGCTCGATCATGTAGCGGCAGCTCTTGTCGCTCGCGGCCTCGCCCTCGGCTATCTTCTGCAGCATGGTCGCCATGTCGCGGGGCGTGGTGTGGTTGTCCAGGCTTGGGACGGCGGCCCGCTCGCTGCTCAGCTTCTGGTAGAGCAACGTGTCCTCGGCCCCCAGGGAGCGGGCGACCTCGTTGACGTGATCCGCGCCCCCTACGAGGCGCACGAGGGCGTTGGTAGCGACGTTGTCCGACTGGTTCATCATCAGCAGCAAGAGGTCCCCCACGGTCTGTTTCGTCCCGGCCTTCTCCCACTGCAGCCACCCGGCCCCCGCCGCCCAGTCCTCCTCCTTGATCTCCACCATCTGCGAAAACTCGAGCTCGCCCCGATCCACCTTGCGGTAGACGGCCACCATCACCGGTACCTTTATTATCGAGGCCGAGAAGAACTGCTCGTCCGGGCGCACGCCGTAGCCGAAATCCCCCTCCAGATCGTAGACGTACGCCCCGGCGACCCCTCCGTAGCCCTCGATCTTCTGCCGCACTTCTCCGAGCTCCTTCTCGATGCGCTCGCGCTCGGAGGCCGGCACGTCGCCGGTCACGGGCTCGGGGGGCGGGAACTCGGGAGGCTCGACGCTCGGAAGGGCGTCCTTATCAACCTTCTCCTCTTTGGGAGCCGGGACGTCGGCTACGAACGCGTTCTCGGGATAGATGTACTGCACGAGGTCCTTGGGCACCTCGCTCAAAGGGACCACCTCGTTCTTGGCGTAATTGGGCTCGTCGGCCCGGATCGACTTCCTGGCTTCCCACGAGTCGCCGGCCTTCTCGACGAAGACCACGAAGAACTTCGCCTCACCCGAAGGCTTGACGTGCACGGAGGCCCAGGATGGGTCGAGCTTGCTCCGGTAGACGGCCAGGAGGCTCTCGGGGTTCGTCCCCGGAAGCTCGGAGGCCACGGGCCAGTAGGCGGCACCCTCGGGCGTCTTGACGGCAGCCCCAGGGATGGGCTCCTCGGGGCTCCCCCCCGAATCGGCTCGCAGCACCCTCTCAAACCGCGAGGGCTCCTCTCCGCCCATGGAGCCGCTCGAGGCGTAGCCCGCGCCGTACGCGGCGCCCCCTGCCGCGAGCGCCAGCAGCACCACCAGGACGGCTACCCGCTTCTGCCGCCGGCGCCGATGGGCCTCAAACAGCTTCCGGCGGGGCAGGAATTTCAACGGTTCTCCCGGGGCGCTGGGCCAGCGTCTGCTCCGATTCGGCGGTGTGGCATCACGACTCTCAGAGACGGCTAGATCTTCTCGCGGCAGCTACACTAGCCTAGTGGGGACTGTTCCAGCCGGTGGTGTTGGTGGGATCACTCCACCCCGAGACCCGCGGGATGCTGGTGTCGTAGTGCGGTCCCCCCTCGGGGGCGGGCGGGTTGTAGGCGTAGATGTAGTCGTGTAGGAGGCCGTCGAAGAGCACCTTCCCGTCCTTATTGGTCACCGTCTTGTAAGTGGCCCACTTGATCCCCACCTGAGGTCTCTCGAAGACCTTCACGGTGCGCATCTCGACCTTCTTGCCTGTGGGCTGGCCGACGATCTC
>JALYGY010000278.1 GCA_030776865.1 Actinomycetota bacterium
GCCTGCCGGTGCATCGCCAAGGTACCGTGCCCGAACCGCGTTGAAGATCCGACGGTGCGCCGGAGGCTGAACCGAGAAGGCAGGCTCCTCGAAAAGCTCACGCACCCACACATCGTGCGCGCCTACGAGAGCCTGCGGGGACCGCGTCCGGTCCTTATCTTGGAGACGCTCACCGGCGAGACGCTCGAATACATGATCGAAACGCGCCAGAGGCGTCTGCCGTTGACGAGCATTCTCTCTCTCGGTCTCCACCTCACCTCGGCGATGCACTATCTCCACCATCACGGCATCCTGCACCTTGACCTCAAGCCGTCCAACATCGTCTCCGAGCGCGGGCTGGCGAAGGTGCTCGACCTGAGCATCGCCCGCCCCCCGGGGCGGGGCCAGAAGGGCATGGGCACGCTCGAATACATGGCCCCCGAGCAGGCCCGTGGCAGCTATCTTAGCGCGGCGACCGACGTGTGGGGTATAGGAGCGGTGCTCTTCGAAGCGACGACCGGCGAGCCCCCGTTCGACGCCTACGACGAGGAGGACCGCTACGAGCAGCTGGAGCGCCGGGCCGAGCCCGTCCGGCTTTACAGGCGCGTCCCGGCCGCCTTCAACGACCTGGTGGGTAGTTGCCTCGAACCCGAACCCCTCCGACGTCCGACAGTGGGAGAACTCACCCTCGGCCTGAACTATATGATCGAAGACCACGGCTCCAGAACCGCCCCGCGACCTGGCTCTGCGCGCGATCACAACGCGTAGCGGACGCAAGAAAAGAGGGCTGGTGAAACCCAGCCCTCTTTTCCAGCCTATGCGAAGGGGGATGGACAGCCCGCTGGGTCTCGCGTGAAGACCCGGGACGCCTTAACTGTGCATCCCCCTTCGTAGGCCCTCAAGCTGCACGCCTATACGCGCAGCGGATTTCATACTCGGGACTACATCATGCCGCGCAGCTCGGCGACCATATCGAGGCCCTGCTGCTTGCACAGATCCTTCGGGCGCATGATCGCCTGCTCGTCGAGCAGGTTGCGGGTGCGGGCCTCCTTCTCGAGGTGACGCTCGATGACGTCTATGGCCCGGTCCACCTCCTCGCGGGTGATTTCGCGCGTCTTCTCGTGCGAGATGGTGAGTGTCACTTGTCGGTTCACCTCCTTTCCTTAGGGGGTGGGGCGGATCTTGTAACGTTCCTATCCGCCCTGGCTGACCCCAGAGTAAAGGGGCGCCCATCCCTTGTCAAGAACAAATCGCGCTTTTTCTGTTGGCCCCCGGGCTGAAGATTTCGCACAAAGCTACTCCTCAAGCTCTAGCCCCGACAAAGGCGCCGTTCACAAGCCGCGGCACTACGGAGATGGTGTCCTCGGCGAGGCAGAAGTCAAGATCCCGCGCGTACCCGAGTCGTCTTAGCCTCTTCGCGGCGGCGTTATTCCGCAGGAGATTCGCCGGACGGGAGAGGTACGCTCTTTCGACGCGCCGGGCCCGCCCGTCCAGCTCCGCTCCCCGCTCGCCCAAGCGGTGGAGAATGGCTCCGGATGCGGCCTCGTCCTCGGAGGCGCGACGTCCCTGCCAGCCGCAGCCGACCACCACGACGTGCGAACCGTGGGTCCCAGCGGCCAGCGCGTCGGCTAGAGAATAGGCGTTCACGAAGGCGCCGGTAAGAACGGCGGGCGCGCCTGTGGCGGCCTCGATCACACGAGTGCCGTTCGTCGTTGTGAGGACGACCGTGGAGCCTGGTGGGACCTCCGCCTCCAGAATCTCCGTCGGCGAGTTGCCGAAGTCGAACCCGCCGACCTTGGCGCCGCCCCTCTCACCGACGCGAAAGTCCGCCCCAGAGTACGAGCGGGCGTGCGCGGTGGAGGCGACCGGCACCACGCGGGCGCCCCCGGAGACGAGGGCCGCGATGGTCGTGCTCGCCCGAAACGTGTCCACCACGACCACCGCCGCGCCGGTGCGGGCAGCGGAGCGCGCCCCGCTCTCCCCCCCGGCGTAGCGGGCGATCAAGCTCGTCCTCGACACCCGGCGCATTATATGCGCTCGGAGGGCCGTCTTCGCATCGTACTTTAAGAACACATCAACAGCGGATGCCGGTAGAATGTGGTAGCTGTTTCGATAAACGGGTTCGAGGTACGAGACGAGGGGTCTACAGATGAGGTATCGCAGTCTCGGCGACACAGGCATACGGGTGTCCGAGGTGGGCTTTGGGGTCTGGACGGTCAGCACCGGCTGGTGGGGCGAGGTCGACGAGAAGAGGTCGGTGCGCCTCTTGAGGGACGCCTTCGAGAAGGGTATCAACTACTTCGACACGGCCGACACCTACGGCTCAGGGCTTGGAGAGACGCTCCTGGCCGACGCCTTCGGCGGGATGCGCGATCGCGTAGTCATCTCCACCAAGATCGGCTATGACTTCTACAACCACACCGCCCGCCGCGGCCAACAGGAGCGCCCGCAGGACTGGTCGGAGAGCTTCATCCGGTTCGCCCTGGAGCAGAGCCTAAAGAGGCTCGACACCGACTACGTAGACTTCCTCCAGCTCCACAACACCAAGATGGACGCCATCGAGAACGACGCGCTCTTCGAGCTCATGGAGGAGTTCAAGAGAGAGGGCAAGATCCGCTCTTACGGCGTCGCCCTGGGGCCCAAGATCGGGTGGTTCGAAGAGGGCGTGAGGGCGATGCGCGAGCGCGACCTCGCGGGCGTGCAGATGATCTACAATCTCCTGGAACAAGACCCCGGACGCAGCCTGATAGAAGCCGCCCGCGAGACCGGCACGAGCCTTGTCGTCCGGGTTCCTCATTCCTCGGGTATGCTCGAGGGCAAGTACACCGAAGAGACCACCTTCGCCAAGAACGACCACCGCCGCCACCGTCCGAGGGAGTGGCTCCTCGACGGCCTCAAAAAGGTCGAGCAACTCGGCTTCTTAACCGAGTCCGGAGAGCGCACCCTGGGGCAGACGGCCCTGAAGTTCGCCCTCGCCTCCCCGGAGATCGTCTCGACCCTGCCGAACATCTACGACGAGGAGCAGCTCGAGGAGTTCGCCGCAGCACCCGACACCCCCGATCTGAGTGCCGAGGAGCTCTCCCGCATCGCGGAGCTCTATGAGAACGACTTCGGGTTGGAAAAGCAATCAGCAGTGAGCGGTCAGCGATCAGCTAGAGGGTAGTCAGGAGCACACTAGAAGGAGATAACCAGACTCATGAGTGTGAGCTACACCACGAAGAATTCGCAGCATAACCCTCCGACGTCTCGGTCACACCGGTAGAAGCTGACAAGCTGATAGCTGACGGCTGATAGCCGTTACGATCGGAGGGAGAGATCAAATGACCGAGACCCGGACACAACAGCAGGGCGTCGCGCAGGAGAGCCTCCCGGCGCAGTACGTCAACTACCTCTTCTTCAAGCTCGACCCCATGTGGCGGCGATTGTCGGACGAGGAACGAGAGCGGGGCAAAAGGCAATTTCTCGAAGCGGTGGAGGAGCACGATCGGGACATGCTCCTCCGCTCCTTCTCGCTCATGGGTCTGAGGAGCGATGCAGATTTCATGCTTTGGAGGATCGGCTACGACCTGGACGCCTTCGAGAAGATGACAGGCGCTCTCATGAACACGGGCCTGGGCAAGTACCTCGCGGTGACGTACTCGTACTTCGCCCTCTCTCGGCGATCGATCTACGTCGGCGAACATACACCCGGCTTCGAGAATAGGCACTATATCGTCCCCGGCGAGGGCGAGTACCTCTTCGTCTACCCGTTCGTGAAGACCCGTGCCTGGTATCGGCTCCCCCTCGAAGAGCGCCAGCGCATGATGGACGAGCACATGAGGATCGGCCGCAAACACTACCCCGTAAAGAACAACACCGCCTACTGCTTCGGCATAGACGACTATGAGTTCATCCTCTCCTTCGAGGCCGAGAGCCCCGAGAAGTTTCAGGACCTGATGATGGAACTCAGGGAGAGCGAGGCGAGCTCCTACACTGCGCTCGACACCCCCATCTTCACCTGCCGCCGCAGAGGACTGCCAGAGATTCTCGAATCTTTGGGATAGTCGTCGATCTCCCAGTAGCGGCGAAACAAGCGACTCAGGTATAATCCCCAGTAACGCACCAACCTTGGCCGGAAGGTTCAGATGGGAGCCTTCCGGCTATTATGTTCTCAACTATCTTTCATCCCTCGTCTGGACGTGAAATACCTACCTTGTATAATAATCCCGACATGATCACTCGGATTAACGAGCGGGCGGGGGCGAACGTAACGGAGCTGGTCGGCAACACGCCGCTCCT
>JALYGY010000279.1 GCA_030776865.1 Actinomycetota bacterium
CGTACACCCCAAGTTCGTACAAGAGCTTCTAGGACACGCCAACATAGCCATCACCCTCGATACCTACTCGCACGTAATACCGGGCATGGGAGACGCAACCGCCCGCGCCATGGAAGACGCTCTCGAAGGAGACCAACCAGAGGCGCAGGATGCCGAAGACGCCTAGAGCACCGGCGTAGCGTCGCGTTGGTGTACTACTGGTGTAGAGAAGCTCCCGGCGGAAGTCGGGGGCTTTCCTCTACGTGTAGTTTTCCCTTTATCTACAAGGGATTCTGATGTGGGCGATAGTGGATTCGAACCACTGACCTCTTCCGCGTCAAGGAAGCGCTCTCCCCCTGAGCTAATCGCCCTCATTCCTCAAGGACGTACGTGTCCCTCTCCGAGAGGCGGCACCCGGAATCGAACCGGGGTACAGGGTTTTGCAGACCCTTGCCTAACCACTCGGCCATGCCGCCTCGCGGCAAGAGCGGACGACGGGGATCGAACCCGCGACCCTCACCATGGCAAGGTGATGCTCTACCAGCTGAGCTACGTCCGCGTGCCAGGATCAATGTAGCATGCTACCTGCCCTCTTACAAGCGGCCTCCGAGTCGCCGCTTGCGGGAGAAGACGACGTAGCGCAAAACGAAGAAGCTTATGGTCGAGGCGACCACCACGGAGATTATCTTCGCCACGTTCCCCGCCAGGTAGGCGGGAACGTCGGTGTAGATGAGGACGGGGCGGATGAGCGCGAAGAACAGCCCGTTGCTAACGGATATGTTGACCAGCGCCTGCAAGGCAAAGAGCACCCTCTGCCTCAGGTCGCGGTGCTTCGCCCGGCCCCGGAAGGTCCAGCGGGTGTTCCAAAGGTAGCTGTTGAGGTTCGCCAGCACGAGGGCCACCCCGTTGTAGAGCGCGAGCAAAACGGGATCGCGCGTGGATGCCAGCAACAGGAAAAGGTTCAGCGTCCCGATATCCACGAGAGCGTTCGTAAAACCCACGACCGTAAACTTCGAGAAGCGGATGCTGCCCTTCTTGAACTTCGTGCTCCTGGAGCTCATCTTCGCCCGAGCGCTTCTTTGTAATAGCCGCGCAGCGCACGGGTCGAAGCCCCCCAGTCGCGCTCCTCGGCCGCAGCGCGCCCCCCGCGCGCCAGAGCCTCACGAAAGGCGTCGTCGGAGAACAACCGCCGAACGGCGGCGGCGAGCGCCCCTCGCGAGCCGGCCTCGTAGAAGAGGCCGTTCTCGCCCTCGCTCACGACCTCCTCGGAGGCGTCGCTGCGGGCGGCAACGATCGGCAGACCGGAGGCAAGTGCCTCTATCATCGCCAGCCCCAAAGTGTCGGTCGTCGAAGGGAACAGGAAGGCGTCCGCGGAGGCGTAGGCGGCCGCCAGCTCTTCACCATGCAAGAGGCCGGTAAAGACCGCCCGCGTGCCCGCAAACTCGCGTTCGAGGTTTTTCCGGGCAGGACCATCACCGACGATAGCGAGCCGGGTCCCGGGCACCTCCTGCAAGATCGCCTTGAGGCGCTCGATCCCCTTCTCTGGCGCCAGGCGGCCAACGTAGAGCAGGAGCCTGTCGGAGGCGTGTCCACCGGAGAGGCGCTCGCGTAACCGCACCGAGGCTTTATCCGGATGGAAGCGCCGGGTGTCCACGCCCTGCGGCCAGAGGCGCACCCGCTTTATACCCTCCTTCAGGAGGTAATCCATCGCGGCTTCCGATGTACACAGGTTGATCTTCGCCCGGTTATGGAGCTGCCTCGTCCACCAGCGGGCCGCATCGGAGAAGAAGTTCAAATTGTAGTATCGGGCGTAGGCCGCCACATTGGTGTGGTAAGAGGCAACGAGAGGCACCCCGAGACGCCCGGCGTAGTAGATCCCGCCCGGTCCGAGTATAAAAGGGTTTACGGCGTGTACCAGATCTGGACGGAAACGCCGCAGGGCACCTCCTACGCCGGGATGCGCGACCGAGAGCTTGATCCTGGGGTACGGCGGGAAAGGCACGCCGGGCACCCGGTATATCGAGGCCCCAGAGTAGGAGTCGGGTCCTCCATCCGGGTACCTGGGGGCGACGACGAGCATGTTATCCCCTAAACTGGCGAGCTTCTCGAGGGTGTAGCGCAAACGGGTGACGACGCCGTCAGTCGCCGGCAAAAAGGTCTCCGTAAAGAACGCGATACGCACCGGGCCGCCGAGGGCTTCCTTCTCTAGAGGTTCGAGACGATGGCCTGCGTGAACTCCCTGGTGCCCGCCGTACCTCCCAAGTCCTTGGTGCGGGTCTCGGGGTTCTTGAGCGCCGCTTCTATTCCCGCTTGCATCCGGTCGGCCTCCTCGGTATGGCCAAGGTGGATTAGCATGTTCTTTGCCGAGAGCAAGGTGGCGAGCGGGTTGGCGCGGTTCTGGCCGGCGTACTTGGGCGCGGAGCCGTGCACCGGCTCGAAGACGGCGGTGTCTTCACCGATGTTGGCCCCCGGCGCGACCCCGAGGCCGCCGGTGAGTCCGGCGCACAGGTCGGAGATGATGTCGCCGTAGAGGTTCGGGCAGACCAGCACGTCGTAGAGGTTGGGCTTCATGACGAGTTGCATGCACATGTTGTCCACGATGCGGTCGTCTATCTCCTCGAAGTCGTTCTCGTACTCTTTGGCGACCTCGAAGAAGACGTCCCTGAAGAGGCCGTCAGTGTACTTCATGATGTTGGCCTTGTGCACGACCGTGATGTGCCTGCGACCCTGCTCCTTCGAGCGCTCGAAGGCCATCCGGCAGATGCGCTCGGTACCCTCGCGGGTGATGATCTTGATGGACTCCGCCGCGTGCTTGCCCACCATGTGCTCCACACCAGCGTAGAGGTCCTCGGTGTTCTCGCGGTAGATGATGAGGTCTATGTTCTGGTACGGGAGATCCAGGCCCGGCAAACTCAGGGCGGGGCGGATGTTGGCGTAGAGATCCAACTCCTTCCGCAGCGCCACGTTGACCGAGCGGAAGCCCGTTCCGACGGGCGTGGTGAGCGGCCCCTTTAGCGCGACCTTGTTGCGCCGGATGGACTCCAGTACCGACTCGGGGAGCGGCGTCCCCTCCCTGTCCATCACCGTCTCGCCAGCTTCGGCGATCTCCCACTCAATGTCCACGTCTAAGGCGCCGATGACTTCTTTGACCGAATTCGTAAGGTCCGGCCCTATGCCGTCGCCCGGGATGAGGGTTACCGTTCGCGCCACTTGGGATCTCCCTTCGCTACAGAAACCGCGCTCAGTATAGCGGTCTGGTGCATGAGCGGCTAACGTCCAGGTCCGGACGCGGAGCCGTTACGCCACGTCGGTCAGGGGAAAGTCACCTATGGTTCAGTGCCAACATTCGGCACTTACCCGCCCGGTTACCGCTGGCTAAATATTAAGTAAGCGGCTGCACCTAGGACCACGACTACGAACAAGAATGCGACGGCGGCCGGTATGAGTACCACGAGCGCAGCCTTACCCGTGGTAGTGCCGTGCGTCTCGCGGATGCCGAATATACCCAGGATCACCGAGATAACCGCCCCGGCGATCGGCCCTATAATTGGAATCCAGCTCACAAGCTGAGAGACGGACGAGTACGAGACCACTCGGAACGTCGTCTCGAACCCGGTGTTCGCGGGCCTCACTATCAAGATCACCAGCAAGTGGAGTATGCCAGCTCCTATGAAAGCACCAATTGCCGCGATAATCGGTGTGGTAATCAAAGAGACCGCGAAGGCGCCGATGGATTCGCCGACGGTGCGGACCCCTATGCCCGCGAGGGAGCCCAAGACGGTCAGAATACCCCCGAGTATGGCGGCGATCTCCCAGCAGATGATCGCGAAGATCAAAGGGTTGATGAAGTCGCCCTGGCGGAGTATGCCGCGGAAGAAGGTCACCGGCTGCAAGGCGACTCCCTGGACCGTGCTTATGAAGGTTTGTACAGGATCGGTGTAGCGGAACTCCGAGCCAGCACCGACACCGGAAGTCCGTGACGGCGGAGGGCCTCCGGGTTCTCGAGGAGAGCCACCCGTACCTCCCGTCCCCGTGTTGAAGTCCATGCGGCTCTCCTTTCAGGTAGCCCTTTTGATGGCTAGAAGAAATTTACCCTTTACACAGGCACAACGCAACAGTCGTCCGGCGGTCAAGCAACTTCCCTTCACAGCGATTTCGAAGGTCCCAGAGGCGACGCCGGTGCTGTAGAATACCTACCAACATGTGCGTTTTGGTGAAAAAGGGAAGTGCCCGGTGTCCTCGACCATAGAGACCCTTGAGCGGGAGTTGGGCGAGGCCCAGTCGGAGAGGGAGAAGGAGCAGCGGGCGGTTATCAGGGCGGAGAACGCCCACGAGGCGGCGTGCGCGGCGCGGGATGAGGCTTGGTCGGAGAGCTTCGCCCAGGATCCCGAGGTGGAGCGTCTCACGGCGCTGGTCTACCGGAGGAGGCGGGAGCTCTACGAGGCGATCGATCGCCTCAAGGCGGCCGAGGGCAAGGAGCGCAGGATCAAGAGCCGCCTGATGTACGTGTTGCCGGCCGAGAGGCGACGCTACCTGTCGGGGGCTGTGGATGAGGAGTTCGAGGGCCTGCTGGAGGCCGTGCGGGGGGCGTACCGGGATGCGTTGGGGGGTGTTGAGGTCTCGGTGGTTACGGAGAGGCCAGGGGAGCTCGACCTTCGCGGCGACGCGACCTGGCGAGCGCTCGAGCGCCTTTATTCGGGGACGGTGCGCCGGTGGGTCGAGATCCGGGCCCGGAGCGAGTCGCCGGAGGTTGGACGGATGGCGCGCCAGATCTCCTACTACGCCGGTGGGCACATCCCCCGCGTCCTCGTCGGAGGCGAAGAGGTCCGGCGTGTGGAGAACTTCCACGGACCGGATGATTTCAGGCCGCTCGCAGGTTACGACAGCCCGGAGGGGAGGCTGGCGCTCGCCCGCATCACCGCGCGCCGCTACCTCGATGAGAACTCCGTCGGACGTCTCGACAAACGCAAGCCGGCCCTGATCCAGGTCGCAGAGATCGCGCGCCTCTACCAGACCATGAACCTTACCGTGGACGAGATCCGCTGGAGACTGGAGCAGCTGATCTCCCTGCGCTTCGAGGTCCTCGAGGCGGTCTACAAGCTCACCGGCGAGCGTCGTCGGTTCTCCTTTTACGAGATAGCCCGCGCCGCCAGGCTACTCGACAGTCACTTCCCCGATCCCGGCGTCGCCGCCGAGGCTCTGGGTAGGTCTGTCGAACGGGCGCTAGAGACCGGCGTACCCCTCGTGGACATCGCCTATCTGAGCGTGACCGCGGGCGAGGGCTTTGGATGAGGTCTCAGACCGAAAGGTCTGCCAGATCGTGCTCCGGGACCGAGAGGTTGTAGGGGCGGGCTGGTCTCTCGGCGAGCACGCGCACCTTGTAAACGAAATCGGGGACGAACTCGCCCCGCCGCACCTCGAGTATCTCGACGGGTTGCCCCGTAGCCTTCAGGGCGGCGCGCTCCCCTACCTCGTAGCGCGCCGGCCGGTTGCGATCGACCAAGATCCCTCTCCCCCTTCGCGGAGCCAACGTATAATGAATGTCGCTCGGCCTGCCGCGGGCCTACGGACAATTCTGGCACAGCCCGAGGGGCGTTGAGAAGGAGGAGGATTGAGCGAACGCTACGATCTCGTCGTCGTGGGTGCGGGTCCCGGCGGGTCCGCCACGGCCCACTACGCTGCGAGGGCGGGGCTTGAGACCCTGCTCCTCGACCGCCAGGAATTCCCCCGCGACAAGCCCTGCGGAGATGGTCTCATGCCCCATGCGGCCTCGGAGGTCTCGCTGATGGGCCTCGGCGACTGGCTCGACGAACCCCATCACGGCAAGTTCAGCGGGTTCTCCATCTACACTCTGACCGCCTACTTGCGCCAGGGCGTCCCTCCCTCCTTGAACGGTCCTCGGGGATACGTGGTCAAGCGCGAAGAGACCGACGCGAAGCTCCTGGGGCGGGCGGTCGCCGCGGGCGCGAGGTTCCGCGCGGGCGTAAGGGCCACGGAACTTCTCCGCTCTCCGGCCGGGAACATGACCGGGATCGGGGCGACCAGCGGCGGCGAGGATCTGCGCTTCGAGGCACCTCTCGTGGTCGCGGCCGACGGCGTGGGTGGCTTCGCGGGCACCGGTATGAAGGCGCACCAGAACGCCGTGGCGAGGAGGCAATACTACCGCGGGGTGGACGGGCCGCACAAAGAGGACTTGCACATCTTCATCACCAAGGACATGAACGCCAACGGCGCAGGCTACGGCTGGGTCTTCTATCTCGGGGATGGCCGGGCAAACGTTGGCGCCGGCGTGTCGACGGGGACGCTCGCCCGTACGGGACGCAACCTCAAGGACTTCTTCGACCGCTTTCTCGAAGAACCGCAGATTGCCCGGTGGCTCGAAGGCGCCGAACCAGAAGGTCCTGTCAAGAGCTGGTCGCTAAAGATGGGGATGTGGGGCGCCAAACGGTGTGCTCAGGGGCTCATGATGGTCGGGGACGCGGGGAGCATGGTCCACCCGATAAGCGGCGAGGGCGTCGGCTACGCCCTCGAGTCCGGCCGGCTAGCCGCTGCTTTCGCGCACGAGGCACACGCGAGGAGGGACTTCTCGGTCCCTGTTCTGGCGGGCTACGAGCGCCAGCTCAGGCGCCAGCGGGCCCGCGAGCACGTCTCCGGCTACGCCCTGGTCAACCTCGCCCCGAACCTGGGGATGCTGGAGCCGCTCTTCAAGGCGTGCGAGAAAGACCCGCAGGC
>JALYGY010000280.1 GCA_030776865.1 Actinomycetota bacterium
AGCACGGCAACCAGGGCCATCAGCGTCCAGGATATCCTCCTCCTCCCCAGGCGCTCCCCGGTGCCACCTGGGACGGCTGCCGGAAGGGTCGGGGCCACTAGTGGTGGGGGGCCCATAGCGGCAGTGGTCGCCTCCTGCTGCTGCTCCGCAGAGGAGCGGAGCGCAGGCAAACCCTCCCGTACTCCCCCGAGCTCTTCGATGAGCTCTGCCGCGCTCGCGGGACGGTCTGCTGGGTCTCTAGAGAGGAGCCTCCCAACCAGGGCGTCCATGACTTCGGGAACCTCGGGGTTGATCTCCCTGGGGTGGGGCGACGCGCCAGACCCGCCCCCCACCTGCTCGGCGGAGACCGACCCTGTAGGAGGAGGAGTGCCTCTCTCAAAGGGTACCCTCCCGGTTAGCATCTCGTAGAGGACTACCCCTAAAGAGTAGAGGTCGCTGGCAGCGCCAATCCGCTCGCCCATGGCCTGCTCTGGGGACATGTACTTCGCGGTGCCAAGGATCTCGCCGAGGTGGGAGGAGGCAGTAGTAGTCGCGTCGGCTGCGCGGGCTATGCCGAAGTCAGTGACCTTCACCTCCCCTGAGTCGCTGATGAGGATGTTGCGTGGCTTTATGTCGCGGTGGATGATGCCCCGCTTGTGGGCGGCCTGGAGGGCTAGGGCGGTCTGGAGTGCCACCTCCACAGCCATCTGGGGCTCTAGAGCCCCACCTTTGAGGATGCGCTCCTTTAGGGTTCCTCCGGGGAGGTACTCCATGGCTATGTAGTAGGTACCATCTTCAGAGGCACCCCTGTCGAAGATGGAGACTATGTTGGGGTGGGAGAGGGCAGCGGCACTGCGGGCCTCGCGTATAAAGCGCTCGACGAATTCCTGGTTTTGAGCGTAGTGCTCTTTTAGGACCTTGAGGGCTAGGTCCCTATCGAGGACGCTGTCGTGGGCGAGGTAGACATCGGCCATGCCGCCGCTGCCCAGCGGGCCTCGCAGCTCGTACCGACCGTCGATGAGTGCTCTTGGCACAAAACCCTCATACCCATTAGAGGCTTTCGCTACACGGTCCGGCGGGCGAAGCGCACAGCGGCTTTCCCGATCAGTAAGGGGCCGAGAGCGGCCTCAAAGTCCTGGCGGCGTAGAGGCGCCGTCTCGAGTAAGCGGCGTTACCCGCTCCTCTCATGGATCTTCTTCGGATGGGAGGAGGCTTCCTCACGCAGACGAGCGGATGTCTCGACATCGGCGGTGCGCTCTCCGTGGTGATCGGTCTCCGCTAGATGTTCAATACCGACGGACTCGCCGCTCATCTCGGGTCCCTCCTAACTCCTCTTCCCACCCGGATTATATAGACCGCTGCTAACGTGTGTCCGGCCGTCGACGTATCCTTCGGTGGCATACGCCGTTGCTGAAGACCGCTCCGTGCCACGCGAGTAGTCGTTGACGCTGGCGGCCGACCCGGCCACACTTCGAGAGCCGCTAGGAGTTCCCGAACAGAGGTAGGAGGAGAGCGATGCGAGCCGGAAGGAGCGGCTCGAGGCGCGTGTTCGATCTCGAGCAACCGCGCACGCCGCAAATGCCCATCCACCCGGCCCACCAGCAGGCCGGTTACTCTTACCTGCTTCACCGCCACCACGAAGACGAGTACAGGCCCGAAGAAGCCGGGCCGCGCACCGGCGCCGCCGGAATCATCATCTGTGGAGAGCACACCGGCACCCACATAGACGCCCTCTGCCACCAGTCCGACGCCCTCGTGCTCTACGGTGGCGTGAAGGTAGACGGCAGCGTACAGACTTCCCGCGGTTTCAAAGAGCACGGCGTCGAGGAGATCCCCCCGATCCTGGGCCCCGGCGTGCTCCTGGACGTGGCGACGAGCGCGGGCGTCGGGGAACTCGAGCCTGGCTACGCCATCACAGACGAAGACCTGAGAGCCTGCTGCGAGGAGCAGGGTGTGAGCGTCGAGCCCGGGGATGTGGCGCTGGTACGGACCGGCAACGCTCGTTACTGGAGCGACCCCGCGCGCTACCTCGACGGCCCGGGAGTGGCGGCGAGCGCCTCCTACTGGCTGGCGGAGAAGCGGGTTTTTGCGGTGGGGGCGGACAACATGGCGTGGGATGCGCCGGGGGTGCGCGACCCCGAGCTCGGCTGCCTGCTGCCGGGACACCTGATCCTGCTGGCGAGACACGGTATCTACATTATCGAAAACCTAGCGCTCGAGGAGCTGGCCGCCGCCGGCGCCTACCGTTTCGACTTCGTCGGCACGCCGCTGAAGTTCGTCGGGGCGACGGGTTCGCCGGTCAGGCCGCTGGCCGTGGTTCGTGGCGCCTGAACAGAGGGGGCGCTACGACCACCCGTCTTCCATCTCGTCCGTGTGTTGGCCTAGAGTGGGTGGGGGACGCCGGATCGGGGGCCGCTCCCCATCTATGAGCACGGGAGAGGCGAGCATCTCGAGCACCCCCGCGGCGGGGTGATTCAGCTCCCCCAGGATTCCCGAGCTCAACACGTGCTCGTCGGAGAACACCTCGGCTAGAGCGTTGACCGGACCGACGGGCACCCCGGCCTCCCGGATCTTCTCGACCCACTCATCCGCCGCCCGGTTGGAGAACTCTTGCTGGAGGATCTCGACCAGCTCCTCGCGGTTCGCCACACGAGCGGGGTTGGTGGCGTAGCGTTCGTCCTTTGCCAGCTCCTCGCGGCCCAACGCTTTGCAGAGCCTCGCGAACTGGGTGTCGTTGCCGACGGCTACGGCTACGGGTTTGTCGGAGGCGTCGAAGGTCTGGTAGGGGACTATCGTCGGGTGGGCGTTGCCCATGCGGCCCTTGTCCTCGCCGGAGACGAGGTACTCTTGGCCGCGGTTGGCGAGCCAGCCGAGGGTCGCCTCGAAGAGCGGCACCTCGATGCGCGCCCCCTCCCCCGAAATCTCGCGCCGGCGCAGGGCGGCTAGGATGGCGGTCGCGGCGTAGAGGCCGCAGACGATATCCGCTATCGCGACGCCGACCTTCGTCGGCTCCCCGTCGGGGAAGCCTGTTATGCCCATGATGCCCGCCTGCGCCTGGATCAGGAAGTCGTACCCTGGGCGGTCCCGGTCTTTCCCCGGCCCAAAACCGGTTATGGAACAGTAGATAATATCGGGATTCAGCTCCTGCAGAGCCTCATAACCCAGACCAAACTTCTCGAGCGTGCCACGGCGCATATTCTCGATGAGCACGTCGGCCCCCGCGGCCAGACGCCTTACCCGCTCCAGGCCCTCCGGGTCCTTGAGATCCACGCCCATCGAGCGCTTGTTGCGGTTGACGGAGAGGAAATAGGCCGACTCGCCGCTGGCGAAGGGCGGGCCCCAGTGGCGGGTGTCATCGCCGCGCTCGGGGTGCTCGACCTTGACCACGTCCGCGCCGAGGTCCGCCAGCACCATCGTCGCGTACGGCCCGGCCAGGACCCGCGAGAGGTCGAGTACCCTGACGCCCTCTAGCGGCAGCACGGCTTCCCTCATGGGCACAGTTTAGCGGGACCAACACCCGCCGCGCGAGGTCTCGTCCCGGTGGTACGCGAGGGCTCACATGACCCGGGCCCGCGTCATGTGGGACAATCTTGCTGCGCGGATCGGATACGGAGGCCCAAGCGATGACCACAGCACACACGGATCGTAGAGAAGGCGAACGACCGGCGCCCGAACGCCCCGGCCCGCACGATTTCTTGAGCATCGAAGCCCACCTATCCGAGGAGGAGCTGCGGACCCGCGCCGACGTTCGCCGGTTCGTCCGGGAGAGGATAGACCCCAACATCAGGGAGTGGTGGGAGCGTGCGATCTTCCCGCGGGAGTTAGTCCCTGAGATGGGGAGCCTAGGGCTGCTGGGCATGCACCTCTCAGGCTATTCGTGCGCCGGCAGGAGCGCCGTCGAGTACGGGCTCGCCTGCATGGAGCTGGAGGCCGGCGACTCGGGCCTGAGGACCTTCGTCTCCGTCCAGGGCTCCCTCGCCATGTCGGCGATTCACAGGTTCGGCTCCGAGAAGCAGAAGCAGGAGTGGCTCCCTCCTATGGCCCGCGGCGAGGCGATAGGTGCTTTTGGCCTCACCGAGCCCACCGCCGGCAGCGACCCGTCCAGCATGAAGACCTTCGCCCGCAGAGAAGGCTCCGACTGGGTGATAAACGGCGAGAAGCGCTGGATCGGGATGGGCACCATCGCCGACGTGGCCGTCGTGTGGGCCAGGACCGACGACGGCATCCAGGGCTTCCTGATCCCGACCGACACCGAAGGCTTCTCCGCTCGGGACATAACCCTCAAAGTCTCTATGCGCGCCTCGGTGCAGTGCGACCTCCTCTTGGAGGACGTGAGGCTCCCCGCGTCGGCGGTCTTGCCGGGCGCCGAGGGCCTCAGGGGTCCGTTCTCCTCCCTCAACGAGGCACGCTACGGCATAGTCTGGGGCTCCATGGGGGCGGCGAGGAGCTGCTTTGAGTGCGCCCTGGAGTACGCGAGGAAGCGCGAGCAGTTCGGCAAGCCCATAGCCGCCTTCCAGCTCACCCAGGAGAAGCTCGTCAACATGATGCTCGAGATCGACAAGGGCACGCTCCTGGCCTTGCACCTCGGGCGCATGAAAGACAAGGG
>JALYGY010000281.1 GCA_030776865.1 Actinomycetota bacterium
GAAGATCATGTCCGTATCCAGCTGGGGCACGGAGACGCCCTGGGCGCCCGCTCCGGCGCCGGATCCGAGGAACCCGCCCGCCTTTATGGCGACCATGGACTGGACCACCTGGTAGCCCGAGTCGTCCGCGGCGGTCCAGGGGTCGAGGAACGTGAGGAACCGCTCGCGCCGGTAGGGCGCGAGCAGCATCACCGCGAAGAGCGCCACGAAAGCCACGACTCCGGAGAGCACCAGGTCCCGAGTCCTGAGGTCGGAGGCCCAGAGCACTCCGGCCGCGCCCGCGAGCAGCACCACGGAGGTGCCGAAGTCCGGCTCGACGAGCACCAGCGCGAAGAGCACTCCGACGGCCGCCAGTGGCTTCAAGGGCAGCCCTGAGCCCGGCGGGACGCGCGCCACCGCGCAGCTCAACACTACGATCGCGGCCAGCTTCGCGAACTCTCCGGGTTGCACCTGAACCGGCCCGAGGTCCAACCACCTGCGCGACCCTCCCACCTCGACCCCGACGCCAGGGATGAGAACGAGCACGAGCCCGAGGAGGACGGCGAGGTAGAGCCCCGGCGCGTACCGCCGCCAGGCGGTGTAGCGCACCCGACTCACGACGAAGAAGGCAACGATACCGAGCGCCAGGTGCCCGGCTCGCAGGAACAGGTAGTGGGATCCGAACTCCCGGTAGGTCGCCGAGTACACCATGACGAGCCCCAGCAGCGAGAGGCCCAAGGACACCAGGAACAGGTTTGCCCGCAGGCCCGTCAATGCCGGATCACCCCCCGCCGCCCCGTGAGGTCCTCGACGAGCCTGGCGAAAGCCTCTCCCCGCTCTGCGTAGCCCGCGAACTGGTCGAAGCTGGCGCACCCCGGTGAGAGCAGGACCACGTCCCCGGCCCTGGCGAGCGCTTCGGCCTCGGCGACCGCCTCCCCCAGGTCCGCGACGAGCCGGGAGGTATCCCACCCGGCACCCCTGAGGTACTCGAAGAGGGCTGGTCCGGCCTCACCGTGGCAGATAATCGCCCGACACCGATCGAGGTGCGGGAGTATCTCGGCGAAGTCCGTCTCCTTCTCGGAGCCGCCGAGGATGAGCACGACGGGCCCCTCGAAGCTGGAGAGAGCAGCCGCGACCGCCGCGGGGTTGGTCGCCTTGGAGTCGTCGACGTAGAGCACGCCGGCCTTCTCGTCCACTACCTCCAATCTGTGTGGCTTGAGCCGGTAGCCACAGAGGCTACTCCGGATCTTCCTCACCTCGACTCCGAGCCTCTGCGCCGCCGCCGCCGCGAAGAGCGCGTTCTCGAGGTTGTGAGCCCCGGCGAAGCGCAGCTCCCCCTCCTCAGCCAATAGAGAACCGTCAAGGAGGAGGCGCCCGTCGCGTACGGTCGTATCTCCTTCGCCAACCACGAGTACGGACGCGGCGAGAGAGCTAGCCGCCCCGCGACCCACGGGGTCTCTGGCGCTCACCAGGGCGAGGTCCCCCGGTCCCTGGCCCTCAAAGACGCGCACCTTGTCGCGCACGTACTCCTCAAAAGAGGCGTGCCAGTTCAGATGATCGGGTCGCGCGTTGAGCAACGCCGCTATCTCGAATCCCGGGCTCTTGAGGTAATGGAGCTGGAAAGAGGACACCTCCAGGAGGAGAAGCCCGGCGGAGCGCACCCCGTCCAGATAGCCGGTCAAGGCGCGCCAGGAGTTCCCGGCAACAGTGTGCGCTAGGCCGGCGGTGTCGAGCATTCGGTGCAGCATGTCAACGACGGTCGTCTTGCCGTTGGTGCCCGTAACGGCCACCACGGGGATCCCCCGACCGAGCAGCTCGAGGCCCAGGCCGACCTCGGAGACGATGGGTACGCCGCGCTCTTCTGCGGCCCTCAACACGGGGTCCCAGGGTCGGACGCCTGGACTGACCACGACCCGATCCACACCCTCCAGGATCCCCGGCCCCGCGCCGAGAGCGCCCTCGACACCGAGCTCGACCAGCGTGGTGCGCAAACGCTGGTCGTCGCCGGCGTCCGCCGCGAGGATGTCTTCCCCGTGCTCCAGCAAAACCTGCGTCGCCGCGACCCCCGATTCCCCGAGCCCGTACACCAGAGTCCTCACGGGATCAACCCACCGTGTTGTAGAGGAGCAAGTAGTAGAGTAGGAATCCGAACGCAGCGAAGGCGGCCTGGGCGATCCAGAACCGGACCACCACCTTGTTCTCCTGCCAGCCTAACATCTCGAAGTGGTGGTGGATGGGCGCCATCTTGAAGACCCGCCGCTTGCGCCCGCTGAGCCTAAAAACCGCGAACTGGACGATGACCGAGAGCGCCTCCACCACGAAGAGCCCCCCTATCACCGGCAGGAGCAACTCCGTCTTGGTCAGGACCGCGGCGGCGGCCAGCACACCCCCGATAGCGAGCGATCCCGTGTCGCCCATGAAGATGTCCGCCGGGTGCGCGTTGTACCAGAGAAACCCAACGATAGCCCCGACCATAGCCCCGCAGATGATCGCGACGTCGTACTGACGCTCGAGGAACGCGATGGCCGTGTAGGCCAAAAGGGCTATGGCCCCGGCTCCGGCGGCGAGCCCATCGAGGCCATCCGTCAGGTTGACGGCGTTGGTCGTCCCGACGATCACGAGCAGCAAAAAGATGCTGAAGAGCGCGACCCCCACCACCCCCGGTCCAAGCACCAGGTTGCGCTCGAAGCCGGGCACCACGACGTTCTGCGTGACGCCCACGTATCGCAGCGCCAGGACGTCGGCCAGCACGACAGCCAGGGTCAGGAGCAAGAGCTTGTAGCGGACGCTCAAGCCCTCGCTCCCTCCTCTGGAGATCTTCTGCCAGTCGTCGTAGAGGCCGATGCCCGCCACCGCCGAGACGATCAGGAGCGTCGCGAACGTCGCCACGTTCGGCCGTGCCACCACCAACAGCGCCGCCAGTAGACCCATCAGTATCAGGACCCCGCCCATCGTCGGCGTGCCGGCTTTGATCAGGTGCGTCTCCGGTCCTTCTTCCCGGACGAATTGCCCGAATTTGCGCGTCTTTAAGAACTCCGTGAACTTGGCCCCCAACGCTACGGTTACCAGAAACGCTACCGCCGCCCCGAGCACGACGCTAAACAAGGGCCAGACTCTCCTTTAATTTACGGGTCAGGGTATCGAGCCCCACGCCCCTTGAACCCTTGACTATTACGTAATCCCCGCTTTGCAGCCTCTCCTCGAGATGGTCGGCGGACGCCTCGGCGCTCTCGTAGAAGAGCGTCTCGCCGGAGAAGGCTTCGGCGTACCAGCGGGCCTCATCCCCGACGCAGACGAGCAGGTCCACGCCCACCTCCTCGGCGAGTTTGCCGGCTTCTTGATGGTAGGTCCGGGCCGCGGCGCCGAGTTCGAACATCCCGCCTAGTACGGCGACGAGGCGGCGTCTTTGCCGGCTGGCCTGCTGTGCGCCGTAGCGCAGGACGGCGGAGACGGCGGCCGGAGAGGCATTGTAGGAGTCGTCGTAGACGAGGATGTCGTCCCGCAGCCGGTACACTTCGCCCCGGAGGCCCGTTCGCCTGAGGCGGGAGACCCCCCTGGCGCACCTCTCGAGGTCGAGGTCGAGCGCGAGCGCTCCCCCGAGCGCCGCCAGCAGCGGCTCGACGAGGTGGGTCCCGAAGACCGAGGAACGGACCTCGGCCGAACGGTCGCCCAGGTGCACCAGGAATCGGAGGCCTTCCTCGCGTTCCTCTATCTCCGAGGCCCGGAGGTCGGCGCCTCCCGCGTCCCCGCGACCGAAGGTGATGCGCCGCTTCAGTTTTCGCCCCGGTGCGGTGGCGGCCTCCGGGGCGCCCGAAGGGGAGACGAGGGTGCCGCTCTCGGGGAGGGCGAGCGCCAGCTCGCCCTTTGCGGCGGCCAGAGCGCCGAGGCTTCCGAAAGAGTCGAGGTGAACGGGGGATATTGCGGTAAGGACACCGATTTTCGGTGGAGCTATGCCGCAGAGGTGGGCGATATCCCCGGCATGGGTCGCCCCCATCTCGAGGACCAGAACTTCGGTGCGCGGCTCGGCCGCCAGCACCGTGAGGGGGAGTCCGACCTCGTTGTTGAAGTTCCCTGCGGTCGCCGAGACCCTCTTCCCGGCGTACCGGAGCACGGTCGCCAGGGTATCCTTGGTCGTGGTCTTGCCAACGGTGCCGGTGATGCCGATGACCAGTGGTGCCTCCGTGCGCAGTAGCGTCCACCGGGCAAGCCGCTGCAGCGCTTCTAGAGGGTCTGCCACGACCAGGGTTGGTACCTCCAGAGGGCGCGTGGACACCGCCGCGACCGCGCCGCGCAGGTACGCTTCGGGCGCGAAGTCGGCCCCGTCGGTCCGGCCGCGCAGGGCGAAAAAGAGATCCCCCTCGCGCACCACCCTGGAGTCGGCCGTCGCCCCGCGCACGAGCGCGGCTCCGTCGCCCGCGGTGAGCTCGGCGTCGAGGGTCTGCGCCACTCGTAGCAGTGTGGTGGGCCTCACGGGCTCATCCTCCCCCGTCCGGCGGTACGTTGAAGTAACCTAAAGTGAAGCTCATAACCTCTCGGAAGGCTGGGGCGGCGGCTACCTCTCCCCAGTAAGTGGTCTCCGGTTCGTCGACGGCTATGAGCGCCACGTACTCGGGGTCGGACGCTGGAGCGAAGCCCACAAAGGAGGCTACGTACTCGTCGCCGTAGGTGCCGGTCTGAGGGTCGACCTTCTGGGAGGTCCCGGTCTTGCCGGCCACGGTGTAACCGGGAATCTGGGCGAAGTGGCCCGACCCTTCGTCGACGACGCCCTGCAACATCCCGCGTACTATAGCCGAGGTCTCCGCGCTTATCACCCTGGGGCCGGGGGCTGCGGGAATCTCGCGCTCCCGTACGTGGGGTGTGATCCTGCGCC
>JALYGY010000282.1 GCA_030776865.1 Actinomycetota bacterium
AGCGGGCCTGGCAGGATTCGAACCTGCGACACACGGCCCCGGAAACCGTTGCTCTATCCCCTGAGCTACAGGCCCGTACAGAGGGAAACCGCCCCAAGATGTTACCGCAGCTCTCCGGGCCCTTCAAACGGGGCGTTGCAATCATTCGCCCACCGTATAAACTACGCCGCACTCATCATGTACGCGGTGATCTCGGACATTCACGGCAACCTAGAGGCGCTCGAGGCTGTCCTGCGGGACGTGCCCGAGGAGGTAGAGATCATCTACTGCCTCGGGGACGTTATCGGCTACGGGGCGAGCCCGAACGAGTGCTGTGACATCGTACGCGAGTCGGGGATGCCGGTGATCTCCGGCAACCACGACCTGGCCGTCACCGACCTGGAGACGAACTTGAACTGGTTCAACCCGGTCGCCGCGGCGGCGGTGGTGTGGACCCGCGAGCAACTGAACGAGGAGAACGCCGAGTTCCTGCGCACGAGGCCGCGCATGATCGAGACGAGCGAGGCGCTCTTTGTCCACGGCTCCGTCCGCGACCCGGACGAGTACATTATCAACGCGGTCTCGGCGCAGGAGAACTTGCGGATCTTAAAGAGCGAGTATCCGGGGATCCCGATCTGCTTTTTCGGGCACACGCACGTCAAGACCGTGGCCCCCTCGCCGAACGGGCCCGTGACCGCAGCCCACACCCTCGATCTGAGCGCGAACGGCCCCTTCCTGGTGAACCCCGGCTCCGTGGGTCAGCCCCGCGACGGTGACACCTTCGCCTCCTACATCCTCGCCGAGAATGAGCACGTCACGTACCGCTTCGTCGAGTACGACATTGAGAAGGCGCAGGCCAAGATCCGGTCTGCCGGTCTCCCCGGCATGCTCGCCGACCGCCTGGCCGTGGGCCGCTGAGCGTACGACATACCGGACGTGGAACGCTCCTTCCCCAAGCTCTTCACCGTGGAAGAGGCTAACGCCCTCCTCCCCAGGCTACGGGAGCTCCTCGACGACCTGACACTCCACCGCGACGCCCTGCGCGAGAAGGCCCCACACCTCGAGCCGATCTTGAGAGCCGCCCTCGCGAACGGCGGCGGGAGGGTGGGCTCCGAATACGGCGTCGAGGCGTACAACCTCTATCTGGCGATAGGGCGCATCCACGAACTCGGCGTGCTCCTCAAAGACCTCGACATGGGGCTATTAGACTTCCCGCACGAGCGCGAAGGGCGCATCGTCTTCCTCTGCTGGCACCCGCCCGAAGAGCGCGTCGGTTACTGGCACGAGATAGAGGCCGGTTACGCGGGACGCCGGCCTCTCTAAGAGCCGTGCGGATAGTCCTCCAGCGGGTAAAGAAGGCCTCCGTTACGGTCGGCGACGAGAGAATCTCCGAGATAGGAGTAGGCCTCCTGCTGCTCGTAGGCGTCGCCAAGGGAGACGGAGAGGCCGAGGCCGACTGGCTCGCCGTGAAGGTCGCGGGGTTGAGGATCATGGGCGACAAAGAGGGGAAGATGAACCTGAGCGTGAGAGACGTCGGGGGCGAGGTTCTCGCCGTCTCGCAGTTCACCCTTCTCGCCGATACCCGTAAGGGCAAGCGCCCGAGCTTCGTCCACGCCGCCCCACCGGAGGAGGCCGAGGCGGTCTTCGATCACTTCTGCAAGAGGCTGCGCGAGGCGGGCGTCGATTCGGTAAAGACCGGCTCCTTCGGGGCGATGATGAATGTAGCACTCGTGAACGACGGGCCGGTCACGATAGTTCTGGAGCGTTAGCCACCAGACCCTCTACGTACAGCGTGGCCGGGCGCGTGTAGCCCTCGCGCCGGACCCGTTCGAGCCAAGCCTCGCGGCGGCTACGCAGCCTCTGTCCCACGCTGGCGGGCAGAAACGACAAAGTCGCTGGCTCGTCCTCGCCAAGGACCAGTTTGTCCAGCTGGCGAACGCTGTGAGGCGGCGAGAGGTGCCACCGTACATCGGCAAGGATCATCTGGTGCAGCGCGACGAGCCGTTCCGGCGGTCCGATGCCGTAGCGCTCGGAGCCCGAGGTCTCGTGTGCCAGCTCGCGCTGGAACTCTTCATCCTCGAGCTGGACCGCCGGCGAGGAGTCTACGAAGTCGCTGGTAGAGATCCGGCCTCCGGGCCGCGTCACGGAGGCTAGGGCCGCGAGAGCGTCCTCCGCGGCTCTCTCGCGCACATCCAGTTCGTGGAAGAGGCCGGCCGAGTAGACCAGGTCGAACGTCAGCGGCCTAAAGGGTGGGTCGAAGACGTCTCCTGTAAAGAGGCGGACCGGGGCGGCGAGATCCAACCCTTCCAGCAGCTCACCCGACTCCGCGAGGCGCTCCACATCGGAGTCCAGAGCGGTCAGGCTCCCCCCCTCCCCGATCCTCCCGCTCAAGCCCTCGAGCCACAGGAGAGAGGAGCCGCCAGCGTAGAGGACCTCGAGGTCTCTGATGTCCCCGAGGAGATCCAGCTCCCGGTCGCAGAAGGTGATGAGGTCCCGCTCGAACTCCTCACGCTCTCCGGATCCCAACGGGTCCCCCCTGTATAATCTCCCCGTCATCGAATTCCCAATGTGCAAACATACCCTTCCGGTTTCGAGCGATCAGACCGGTCTCGAGCCAGAGCGCGTGGGGCTGATCAGACAGAGTATAGAGAATCACTCACCGCCGCATCGGCCCTGAGGCGAACTGATGGCGAGGAAACCACTCGGCTACACTGATAGGTTGTTAGAGGAGTCCGGGATAGGGATGCTTTGGAGCTGGTGCGTAGCGACCGGCCAGAATGGAGGGTGGCGTGACTCTCTTGCTGTCCCTGGTGGCGGCTACTTGCGCCGCGATGATCGCTTGGGTATTCGTAATGGCCTGGCGCGACGAAGACGTTGTGGTCGCCGCAGTGTTAGGCGTTGTATTCTTTGCGTTAGCCGTAACCGCCATATCATTTATGTTGGCATCGCTGTAAGAAGACGCGGCCAGCCCAGACACGCTCAATGGAGGGCGCTGTAAAGCGCGGGCGCCGCCAACCTACCCGGGCGGAGTGGGAGCACATCGGGTCCTCCCAGCCGGTGCAAGGGCGGCAGGGCTAGGACCACACACTTTAGTAGCAAGCCCCATCTCGCACTGTGGGGAACTCTCGTGGGCAGCTACCGTTGGGCATAAGCGGTACGGGGCCACCCTCGGGTCCGCCGGCCTCAAAGAGGTCGGCGTTTGGACGTGGAGACTGGCTGCCGCCGGTAGGTGAAGGTTGTGGTGAAGCGCTACCGGCGCTTGCGAACTGGCTACCACCGCCGCCGCCGAGCAACTGGTCGCATGCTACGCCGTTACCGTCCGGGTCGAGTCGGGATGCTCCTGGTACACCCTCGTCCAAGATACCCTGGGCGAAGGCCTGCAAAAAGGCCAGCCCGAATTGTCGCTCGGCGGGGGAGGCCTGCTGCGTTTCCGGATCGGACTCGAATTCGCTAAGGAGCTGTTCGCAGGTAGGTATCTGGCCGGCCGGTGCCGTCTGAGCGCTAACGCTTTGGGCGAGAGCGAACTGTATCCCCTCCGAACGTCGCGGGCCGTCGTCGTCGACCACCAGCGTCCGCACGAAGAGAACAACCACGAGCAGGGCTATCGCCGCCAACGAAATGCCCCTGGTTCCCCCTGACAAGGCGCTCCTAGACCAAAAGTTCCGAATAGGCTCCCCCCTCCTGGCTCGGCGGCTCTGAAGATCCTTCTCTACTCTAGCATTCGACAGATCGTGATGCATCCGTCTGTGGGGGCCTGTTGTCGGAGGTATTCTTTGAGGGCCGATGATCATATGCGGGCTCGACGGCTTCCAGGGTGGGAGCGCCGCTCTTGGAGGCAAGATACCCTGCTGGTGGAGGAGAGAACTCGCCTGGCCACTGGAGATGCTGTGGTTGAGGGCTCAGAGAAGAGCCTCGATCGCCCAGAATATCGGCAGCCGGAGCCCCAGAGCTTGGGCTCTGGTACCCTGCGGGGTTGTAGAGACGACCATGGGAGGCGCACATATGGAAGGGGAGCACATTCCGACCTCGTGGGTCGGGCGACGAGTGCGGCTTATCACCGTGGTCACGGCTGATAGGACCTCCCAGGAGGAGGGTGTCCTCCTTAACCTGGACCAACTCGGAATCACTATTCGCCGGCCCCTCTTAGCTGGAAGCGACGAGCAAGAAGTGGTCTTCCATCCCTGGGTGCACGTTTACCAACTCGGCCCCCTCATCAGAGAGTAGCGAAAGGCCAGACCCTCCCCGCAGGTACGGATCTCGGTCCGGTCGCTTACGTTCTCTTAATGTTCTGGGAAGGTTACGTCGTTGACGGTGATGTTGACCTCGGTAACCTCCAGACCCGTGAGGCTTTCGACGCGCCTTATCACGTTCTGGCGCAGGGCATCCGTCACCTCATGAATCGGCCTACCGTACATAACGTTTACCGTCAGATCGAGCGCCGTCTGCTCTTGGCCGACATCCACGGAGATGCCGCGGGTGCGGCCACCCCCGCCGGTCAGGTTGTCTACGAACTCCCCGACGGTGGGGGAGGTGTCGCCCGGCAGCCGGGAGCCCCCGTGGGATGGGTCGAGCCCATCTAACTCCCTGATCGCCATCGCCGCGATGTTCGAGACCACGGGATCCTGGATCGTCGTGATCCCTCGGTCGCTCTGGAGTGGGCTGTGCTCGCCCTGTTGAGCCCTGCTGGTCGTCACCTGCTCTCCTCCTTACTCTAGCCCGCTTTCCGTGTGGTTAGCCATTTCCACTGATCCACTGATGAACATAATGCTACCTCAGAGAGTCCGGCGCATCACTTAAACCACCTCTCCTTCACCGAAGGGAAAAGAGATGCAACCCCTACAGCCGTAAGGACCTCCGTTCGGGTACCGGAGCGGTGATCACCGGTAGCAGGCTCCGCTCTGTTTGGTGGGGAATTCCAGCGGGCAGCTGCCGTCCGGCATCGGTGGAGCGGGGCCACCGGTAGGTCCTCCAGCCTCAAAGAGGGTGCGCGACCCAAGGTCTTTGTAGTACTGATCGTGCGCCGCGGTGGTAGCTGTAGCTGCGCTGCTGCTAGGGGCCGTCGCCGTAAGGCTGCCCCCTCCTCCCTCCCGTAGTCATACTCCTCGCAGGCTATGCCGTTGGCGTCCGGGTCGAGGTCGTTGGGGTCGGATAGGTCCCTCTCGAGCTCGGCCTGAGCCGAGTGCTGCGAACCGAAGCTCTCGCAATCGTACTGGTCGGTTTGGGCGAAGGCTGGGGTGGTTGGATGGGCTATCTCCTCCCAGGTCATCCGGAGGGTAAAGCCGCAGGCAAGCACGAGGAGGGCGATGATGAACATCCTTAGTGTCATGGGGCGCATTCTAACCGCGTAACGTTACAGGAGGGGCTGGAGTCCCTGGAGAGAGGACCCCGGCTCGATCTTCTCGACCGTTTCGGTATCCTCCGCCATGTCCTTGCGTATAGAATAGCCAGGCTGGAAGTGCATCTGGGTCCAGTGGGTCGTTCGAGATCAGCGGAGACGTGATGGGTTTCTCCAAACTGCAGGTTTCATCGTCATGAAAGTGATTGTCGCAAGCAATCTGGTGAAGTACCACAATGGCGACCTGAAGGTCCTCTCCGGCGCCTCGCTCTCGGTAGAGGTCGGGGAGAAGATCGGACTGGT